>CANQTA010000042.1 GCA_947626655.1 uncultured Bacilli bacterium | reverse complement strand
AAAATAAAAGGGAGAATGAACTTATGAAATTCAATAACAGATATCTGTTATTGTTAATACCAATGGTATTAACAATAGTAATTATAAACTATATGTCTTTTGATAAAAAAGATACAAAGTTATATGATGTAAAATTAAGAAATATAGTAGATAAGAATATGTTTGCTATGTATCTAGAGAAAAAACAAGAAGATGGAACAAGTACCTATGTGGTAGATGAAGGAAGTACTTGGCCAGAAGAAGGCTATACATTTAATAAAACAATGTCAGGATGTATAGATGGTGATGGTAATAAAATAGAAGAAGAAATCTTAACATATGATGAAGAAACTCATATAGCAACCGTAGATACAGGAATAACAGCTTATTGTTATTTATATTTTGATATAAAGGAAGCATTTGTACCAGATATGTATGTAAGTGATGAAGAAAAATTATCAACTGGTGATGGATATTTAGTATATCATGATGGAGAAGGAACATATGCTGCAAATGAAGCCGGAGATAAAAGTTATCGCTTTTCAGGAAATAATCCAAATAATTATGTATGTTTAGATGGAAATACTAGTGGTGATGGAGAATGTGAAGATATAACTAAATTATATCGAGTAATAGGGTGGTTTCCAGAAGAGAATGACCCATCAAAGTATCGCATGAAGATAATTAAAAGTGAATATATAACATC
The DNA here is from genome assembly GCA_947626655.1 of uncultured Bacilli bacterium. Lineage (GTDB taxonomy): Bacteria > Bacillota_I > Bacilli_A > RF39 > UBA660 > SIG200. The sequence continues at coordinate 12,104 of CANQTA010000042.1, read as the reverse complement.
TGCTGAATTAGAAATTTCAAGTCCAGGAAAAGCATCTAAAGATACATCATATACTACTGAGTACACTTCAAGAGTAGAAAGTACCGATGTAGATGGATTTTATTGGAGTGGAGATAGTAGTATTGAATGGAATAACTGGAGAGAAAGTACATTGAATAAGACATTAAATAGTGAAAGTGGAAAATATTTAACAAGTTTGAGTGCATATACAAATATAATAGAAAATACAAAATGGTATATAGGTGGAAATACATTAAATAATATAACCAAACAAAGTAGTATGAAAACAGCATATGATAATGAATTAGGAGCAAATAAATTAACAACTTCATCAAGTCAATGTACAGATAATTCAACTAGTAAAGTACCATGTACAGATGCCTTATTATATCAAACAAGTAAAGTAGGATTAATGTATGCTACAGAGTATGGATATGCATCAGCTCCAAAGAACTGGGGTACCCAATTATATAGTTATGATAAAAAAGCAAATCGAAGTGAGAATTGGTTGTATAATGGAGTAAATGAATGGACCCTTTCTCGCCCGGCCGACATTACGTACGCTGCGTTTTATGTCTACAGTAGTGGATATGTGTACGACCACGCCGTGAGCGACGTCAGACTTGGCGTGCGTCCGGTCCTTGTACTCAAGTCAGAAACGACAATAAAAAGTGGAGATGGAAGTAAAGGAAGTCCGTGGAGAATAAATTTGCAAAGCAGTTAAGCTTGTCTCGCGGTTTGTGCGAGGCAAGCCACGGAAATGGGGGTTTTCAACAAAATGAATATTAAAATTTTAATATATAGATGTGGGGTAATCTTGAGGAAAAATTCTCGCCAAGCCGACAATACGAACAATGCGTTAAATGTCAACAATAGTGGATATGTGAACAACAACAACGTGAACAACAACAGAAATGGCGTGCGTCCGGAGACCTTTATATAGTTCCAGTAGTATAAGATTAAGGTTTTATATTGTGTTTGAGATAAAGGACAAAGATTATCCTTGGAATTGTTCCTAAAGGAAAGATATGTTAAGAAGAATTATACGTAATTTTTCTTAAAGAGCATATCAATGAAAGGCAAGTTAGATGATGAAAAAATTAGTTATGAAATATTTGAAAAAGATAAGTTGATAGAAAAGAGTAATGGGATTGCTAAAAATTATAAAAGAATATTAAAAAAAGCGATAGATAATATGGATATTGAAGTTAGAATAAATAAATTAAGAGAAAAAATAAATTCTTTTGATGAAGAGAAGTTAAAAGAAATACTTTTAATTTTAGAAAATGAATAAAGATAAGTTTTTATTAATAAAATATGTAAAGAATTACATATATGGTTTGGAGAAAATGTTTTGCATATAAGTTTATAGTAAAATTAACTTAATCCTGGGAAGATATGAAATATTATCTTCCTTTTGTTATAAAAAAATACAACTATAATAGTTGTATTCAATTAATCTTCTTTTTTATTAACTTCCATAATAACTGGTAAAATAATTGGTCTTCTACCTGTCAGTTCATTAATAAAAGGTAATAATTCTAAAATAATTTGATTTTTTAAATCGGTATAATTATATAAAGAAGTTTTTAAGAAATTATTAACAATATCACTAATTTTATGTTCTATTTTATTCATAAGTTCTTGATTTTCATTAACAAGTACAAAACCTCGGGCAGTAACATTTGGTTTAATTAATAATTTTCTTGTCAAAGTATTAATATTTAAAATAGTTATTAAAATACCATCTTGGCTCATTAATTTTCTATCTTTGATTACAACACTACCAACATCGCCAACTCTAGAACCATCAACATAAATATCTCCAGCTTGTACTTTACCACCTCTAAAAACAACTCCATCTTTAAGTAAAATAACATCGCCATTACTACAAATAAAAGTATTTTCTTCTGGAATATCACAAAGTTTTGCAATATTTGCATGTTGTTGTAACATTCTAAATTCTCCATGCATTGGCATAAAATATTTAGGTTTAATAATTCTAAGCATCCATTTTAATTCTTCTAATTTAGCATGTCCTGAAGTATGAATATCACTAAACTCGGAATTAGTAAATACTTTAACCCCTTTTAAATAAATCTTATTAATAATTCTATTTATGGCTTCAGCATTACCAGGAATAGGGCTTGATGAAAATATTACTAAATCATCAGGAAGTAGGGATATTTGCTTATGTGTTCCATTAGCAATTCTTGATAAAGCTGCTAAAGGTTCCCCTTGACTTCCAGTACACAAAATACATAATTCGCTTCGTTTTAAAGACTTAGCATTATTACTATCTATAAACATTGATTTATCTGTAATTAACCCATTATTTAAAGCTAGTTCAATAGAAGCCTCCATACTTCTTCCAAATACAATAATTTTTCGATTATATTTTTTACAAGTTTCTACAATATGTTTAACTCTAAAAATATTTGAAGCAAATGTTGCAATAATAACTCTTCCTACGTGTCTTCCAATTATATCATTTAATGTTTCATCAACTACCGATTCACTATTAGAAAAACCAGTTGATAATGCATTAGTAGAATCACTAAGTAAAAGCGTAACGCCTTCTTCCCCTAAGCGAGCCATTTTATGAATATCTGCCATCGGTCCAATTGGTGTTAAATCGAATTTAAAGTCACCTGTTTCAAAGATAACTCCATTTGGGGTATGAATAACGACTGCAAAAGAATCAGGAATAGAGTGAGTAGTATTTACAAATTCTAAACTTAAATGTTTAAAATTAACTTTTAAATCTTTGGTAATAACTTCAATATTATCGTATTTAATTTCTCTTTCTTCCAATTTTTTAACTATTAAATCTTTTGCAATTTTTGGAGCATAAATTATTGGTATATGGACTTGATTAAGTAAAAAAGGAATACCCCCAATATGATCTTCATGTCCATGTGTAATAAATAAACCTTTAATCTTTTTTTCATTTTGTTTCAAATAAGTAATATCCTGGATAACATAATCGACTCCTAAAAGTCCTACTTCTGGAAACATTACCCCAGCATCAATAATAACTATCTCATCTTCATGGGTAACAACATACATATTTTTTCCAACTTCACCAAGACCACCTAAAGCAACAATGCTTGTCGCACTTTTTTCATTCATTTGTAATTCCTCATTTCTCAAATAAAAGTTTTAAACTAACATTAATTATACTCTAAAATGCTCAATCTGTCTATAATTTTTGTAAATTTACTATGCGTTTCTTTATATTGTTTGTAAACTCCAAATTAAATTCAAAAATTTAATTTACATTTATAAGTTTGCTATTTGACATCTCCTTAATTAAATGATATATTTTTATAAAGGTTTACGGAGTATATATAGATTAATTAATAGTTAAATTAGTATTAAATAAAAACAATACTTTTAATAATTATAAAGCTATAAGAAAGGAATGAGATTATGGGTTTATTTAGTAAATTAAAAAATATAATTAGCAAAAAAGAAGAGGTCAAAGATGTCCAAGAAAAAGAAGTTATTGCTAACTATGAGCAAGGTTTAAAAAAAACTCGGGAAGAATTTGTTTCTAAATTAAATATTTTAGGTTTAAAATACACTAAAGTATCGGAAGAATATTTTGAAGAATTAGAAAGTATTTTAATCATGGCCGATATAGGCGTTAATACAGTTATGAAGTTTATGGATAAATTACGAAGTCGGGTAAAACACGAAAATATTACTGATACGGCTTATCTAAAAGAAGTTATTGTCGATGAACTTTTGATTATTTATGTGGAAGGAGAGTCACTTTCTGATAAAATAAAAATAAATCCTAATGGTCCAACTGTTATTTTAATGGTAGGAGTCAATGGCGTTGGCAAAACTACTACTATTGCCAAACTCGCCCATAAATATGTAAATGAGGGTAAGAAAGTTATGATGATTGCTGGTGATACTTTTCGAGCTGGTGCTGTCTCTCAATTAGAAATTTGGGCTGAAAGAACTAAATCATTATTTTATGGTAAAGAAGGAAGTGATCCCGCTAGTGTTATATATGATGGTTTAGTAAAAGCCAAAGAAGAAAAAGCCGATATTGTTTTAATTGATACGGCTGGTCGTTTACAAAATAAAGTTAATCTTATGAAAGAATTAGAAAAAATAAATAAAGTTATTGCTACCCATATTGTAGGAGCTCCTCATGAAACTTTACTCGTCATCGATGCTTCTACCGGTCAAAATGGTATTATGCAAGCTAAAGCTTTCAAAGAAATCACCAATATTACAGGTATTGTTTTAACTAAATTGGATGGTACTGCCAAAGGTGGCATTGTTTTAGCTATTAAAGAAGAAGTTAATTTACCTGTAAAATTTATCGGTTTAGGGGAAAGTATGACTGATTTAAAACCATTTGATATTGAAAATTATATCTACGGTTTATTTAAGGATATGGTCTAATGGACAAATTTTTTTACTACAATAATTTATATTTATTATATAAAGGATTATTAAAAGAAAGTAATTCAGAAATTTTTGATTTATACTATGGCGAAAATATGACTATGCAAGAAATTGCTGATTACAAACAAGTATCTAAAAGTCGGATAGGGTTAATTATTAAAAATGTTGAAAAAAAATTAGATAATTATGAAAATTCGCTTCACTTATATAGAACTAATTTAAAATTAAGAGCTTTATTAGAATTAAAAGATAGTCAAAGTATTAAAAAAGGAATTACTAACATTTTGAAAGGAGAATAAATATGTTTGAATATATGGGAGATCGCATAACTAATGCTATTAAAAATATAAGAGGTATGGGTAAAATTACTGAAAGTAACATTAATGATGCGATGAAAGAAATTAGAATGGCTTTATTAGAAGCCGATGTCAACTATAATGTTGTTAAAGAATTTGTATCTGCCGTTAAAGAAAAAGCTTTAGGAGTTGAAGTATCAAAAAGTCTTAAACCCGATGAAGTTTTTATTAAAATAGTTAAAGATGAATTGGTAAGCTTATTAGGAGGAGAGTATGTTCCTTTAGCTACCGATAAACCTTTTGAAGTTATTATGTTATGTGGTCTGCAAGGTAGTGGTAAAACAACTAGTGCGGGTAAACTTGCCTCCCATTTAAGAAAAAAATATCATCGTCGTCCATTGCTTATTGCTTGTGATGTTTATCGTCCTGCTGCTATTAAACAATTAGAAGATATAGGTTCTTCATTAAATATTCCTGTTTATAAAGAAGATCATCAAAATGTATTAGAAATTGCCCAAAATGGTATTCAATATGCTAAAGATAATAATTTAGATTATGTCATAATCGATACGGCTGGTCGTCTCCAAATTGATGAAAAATTAATGGCTGAATTAAAAACCGTTGCTGAAAATATTTCTTTAGATGAAACAATTTTAGTAATTGATGCCATGATGGGTCAAGATGCAATTAATGTTATTACTGGCTTTAATGAAGCATTAAAATTATCTGGTTGTATTTTAACTAAAATGGATGGTGATACTAAAGGTGGCGTAGCTTTATCTTTAAGACATTTAACTCATGTTCCAATAAAATTTGTTGGTAACTCTGAAAAAATGGATGGTTTATCAGAATTTTATCCTGAACGGATGGCCGAAAGAATCTTAGATATGGGCGATATTTTATCTATTGCCGAAAAAGTAGAAGATATTGTTTCCGAAGAAGATGCAATTGAACAAGCAAAAAAAATGAAACAAGGTACCTTTGATTTAGAAGATTTCTTAAAAACATTAAAACAAGTAAAAAAATTAGGCCCTCTTGAAAATATTATTAAAATGCTTCCTCAAGCCCGTAGTATGGGATTAAATAATATTCAAGTTGATCCTAAAGATATGGCACATGTTGAAGCCATTGTTCTTTCGATGACACCTTATGAAAGAAGACATCCCGAATGTTTAAAAGCATCCCGCAAACAAAGAATTGCCAAAGGATCTGGTCGAAGTGTCGAAGAAGTAAATCGTCTTTTAAAACAATTTGAATCTATGAAAGAAATGATGAAAATGATGAGTAGTGGCAAAATGAAAATGCCTTTTTAGAAAGTTATTATCTACTAATAGCTTTTTTTTCAGCCTAATTAGTTAAAAATATTTGACATCAATTAAATATTTAATCTATAATTATATTAAAGCAATAAATAGAGAAAGGTAGTAATTTATTGTTAGCGCATGGACCATTTTGGTTGACGAGGATGATAGTTGTCGAATAATCAGCGGATTCTATCACGGTTTAGTATAATCGATAGATATATTTTAAAAACTAAAATCAAGATTAGAACAAATAATATATCGCATACTTAAAAGAAGGAGAATTTTTTGTATGTGTGGAATTGTTGGCTATGTTGGTAAAGAAAAAGCTTTACCAAGAATTTTAAATGGCCTTAAATTTTTAGAATATCGGGGGTATGATTCAGCAGGAGTTGCCTATTTAGAAAACAATAATCTTAAAATTACGAAAGAAGTAGGTAGAATTAGCAATTTAGAAAAATTATTAGATGAAAAAACAGAAACTTATCTGGGAATTGGTCATACGCGATGGGCTACTCATGGCATTCCTAGTAAAATAAATTCCCATCCTCATCAAGTCGGACAATTTACGGTTGTTCATAATGGGATAATTGAAAATTACTTAGAATTAAAAACTAAATTACAAAAAGAAGGAGTTAAATTTCAAAGTGAAACTGATACTGAAGTTATTCCCGCTTTATTAAATTATTACTATAATCAAACTAAAAATATTTTAGAATCTATTTCTTTAACTTTAAAAGAACTTCATGGTAGTTTTGCCTTAGGTATTATTTGTGAAGATGATAAAGAGCATATTTATGCCACTAGATTTGGTAGTCCATTAATTATTGCTCATGATAAAAGTGGCTATTTTATTTCTAGTGATGTACCTGCTATCTTAGAATATACCAATAAATATATATTATTAGATGAAAATGAAATAGCGAAAATTTCGTCAACTGATTTAACAATTTATAACGAAAAATTACAAACTATCACTAAAGAAGAATTAACATATGAGGGTAGTAAAGAAGCAGCTAAATTAAATGGTTATGAACATTATATGTTAAAAGAAATTCATGAAGAAGATACCGTCTTTTTAGATACTTACAATTATTATGTAGCTGATAACAAATTTAAAGATACGATGCCTAATTTAAAAAAATATCAAAATATTCATATAGTTGCTTGTGGTAGTGCTTACTATGTTGGTCAAATTGGGGCTAAATTAATCGCTGAATATGCTAATATTCCTTGTTATGTCGAAGTAGCTAGTGAATATCGTTATCAAAAAAACTTTTATGATAAAAATACTTTAGTTATTGTTATTAGTCAATCGGGTGAAACTGCAGATACCTTAAGTAGCTTAAGAAAAGCTAAAGAAGATGGGATTGATACCTTAGCAATCGTCAATGTTGTTGCCTCATCTATTGCTAGAGAAGCTAAATATACTCTCTATGTTAAAGCTGGACCAGAGATTGCTGTTGCTACCACTAAAGCCTTTTTAGCCCAAACCACTTTATTAACTTTACTTGCTATTAAACTGGCTAATCGCTTAGACTTATTAGAGTATTTTAAAGGCTTAGAAGATTACATTAGAATATTATTAAATAAAGATTATCAAAAATATGCCCAAGCTTTCTATAAACATAATGATACTTTCTTTATTGGAAGAGGCATTGATTATGCTCTTTGTTTAGAAGGTAGTTTAAAACTAAAAGAAACTTCTTATATTAATAGTGTAGCTTTTCAAGCTGGTGAATTAAAACATGGAACTATTTCCTTAATAGAAGAAGGTACACCAGTTATTGGTATTGCTACTCGCAAAGAATTAATCCCTAAAACAATTAGCAATATTAAAGAAGTTAAAGCCCGTGGTGCTTATGTTTTATTTTTAACTAATGAAGAAGATAATGGTGATTATTATGATGATATTTTAGTTATTCCTCAAGTTCATGATATCATAACTCCAATTTTAACCGTTATCCCTTTACAATTAATTGCTTATGAAGTAGCTAAATTAAGAAAATGTGATATTGATAAACCTCGTAATTTAGCTAAATCAGTTACAGTAGAATAATAATGAAAAAGAAATGTTAGCCTTATTTAACATTTCTTTTTCTAAGCAATTTTTTTCTTTCTCTTTTAACTTATCAATAAATTCATTTAAACTAGCATTAGGAATAATTCCTAATTTACCAATATTATTATAATATTGTTTATCACTCATTTTTCGCATACTAATAATTCTTCTTAACATATCTAAAGCTGCTTGCTTATCTTGTTGATAAAGCATATAAAGTTCAATAGCAATTTGATATCCTATCATATAAATCTCTGGATAAATATCTAAAAAGTGTAATAAATTTTCTAATTCTTGACTATTAATATCTAATTTTTCTTTAGCTACCGTTTTCAACTCTTTATTAGTATCAAAATCTTTACCTAATTCGTTTTTAATTTTTATTAAAAGCAATTAAAGAATTTAAATTAGCAGCTTTAAAAGCAAAAGTATTAAAATAATCTAAAGCGATTATAGCCCCTTCATTAGTATGTAAATTTTCATCAATAAAATCACTTGCTAAAAGTTCCATAAATAAAGAATCAACTTCTGCTTAAATACCCTTAACAACATAATAATAATTAGGACTAATTTGAAAACTAGTAGCATGACTATACTCATGAATAGTAGTAATTAAATCTTCTAAACTATAATCCCTTCCAATTCTTATAAAGGCTTCTTTAGATGATTTAATAAATAATGTTTCCCCTTGAATTGGTGTATTACTAAGATTTTGAAAAGTAATATGATCATATCTTAATCGAAAATTCTTTAAGAAATTTTTAAAATAAATACCTCCTAAAGATTTATAAAAATCATGAGTTAATGCTAATAAATCTTCTTTACTTAAAACTTCTAAATTTTAAATTAGGTATTTCAAAACAAACATTTTCACTGCCTAGAAAAAATCCTAAAAAACTATCCCATAAATATTCCATATTTTGTAAATCACAAATACCATCTTCAAAATATTCTAATAAAGGTGGCATATCTGCACTAGTGCCTAATTCATAATCTTCATGAATAATGTTTTCCAAAAAATAAATATCTCTGGAAATTTCATTAAATATTCTTACATCATGAGCTCTTTTTTCTAAAGCTTTCAACTCTTGTAATTTTAAATTTAAAGTATCTGTTGTCCATATATATTTACTCATCTAAACCCACCCTCAAAATTAATTTATACCTTAACACATTTTGAAACTTGGAACAAGTCTTTTCTTGTAATTTGCAAATATTTTAATTTTAATATATAATTTAGGTGGTGATTATTATGCAAATTGATTCTGTAAACGAACCAGTAATAGCCATTAGAATTTCACAATATCCAGAAGATAAAAAAAGTGAGTTTTTATTACTTGGTCGCAGTAATGTGGGAAAAAGTAGTTTTATTAACACCTTAATTGAACGCAAAAACTTTGCTCGTACTTCTTCTAAACCCGGTAAAACACAAACTTTAAATTTTTATTTAGTCAATAATAATTTTTATTTAGTAGATGTTCCTGGCTATGGCTTTGCTAGTGTTTCTAAAGAAACTCAAAAGAAATTTGGAATAATGATTGAAGATTATATAAAAACTCGTAGTAATTTAAAACATGTTTTTTTACTTATTGATTATCGTCATAAACCAACAGAAGATGATGTTCTAATGTATAATTTCTTAAAATATTATAATTTAAATATAACTGTTGTAGCTACAAAATATGATAAAGTAACTAAAAATAATCGTCTAAAACAAGATAAATTAATTAAAGATACTTTAAAAATAGATGACTTTTTACCATGGTCAACTATTACCAAAAAAGGTCGAGAAGATGTTTTAAACATTATTAGTAATTATTTATAAGGAGAATTTATGAACAAAAAGGGATTTACATTAGTTGAACTTTTAGCTGTTATTGTTATGTTAGGGGTAGTTATGGCTATTGCTGTACCCACTATCGGAGCTATAACTGGTGTTGTTCAACAAAATATGTTGGAAGAAAAAATAAAAATTATTGAAGAAGCTGCTACAATGTTAGGAGAAGATATTCGTGGGTCAATTATGTCTAGTCCAATGAAATATAAAAATTATAATTGTAAAAGTTTTATTGTCAGTGATTTAGTACCAGATTATTTAAGTGAAGATAGAGATAATCCTTGTTTAAGCCTTGATAGTACGGAAACTCTTGGCTGTATCATAGATCCTAGTAATACTAAAAACTTTTTAGATAAATATGAAGTTATTATTTATTATCAAAATAAAAGAATAAGAGCAGTTGTAGATGTTAATAATGAATTAGTTTGTGAATAGTAAAACCAAAATAAATTGCTTACTAAGGGAAGTGGTGTAATGAAAACTGTTTGCTTAATTGGTAAACCTAATGTTGGTAAGAGTAGTATTTTTAATCGTCTTATCAAAGAAAAAAAATCAATTATTTTAGATGAACCAGGAATTACTAGAGATAGAGTCTATGGTACAGTTACTTATAAAGATAAAAAATTTATTTTAATTGATACTGGTGGTATTCATGGTGACTCACAAGATTTAGAAAAAGATATTATTATGCAAGCTGAGCTTGCTATTGATGAAGCTGATATTATTTTATTTGTAACTGATGGACTTGATTTAATTACGGATGCTGATAAAAAAATTCGGAATATGTTAAAAAAATGTGGCAAAGAAGTAATAGTCGTAGTCAATAAAATTGATAATGATAAAAGACTTAATGATGTTTATGCTTTCTATGAATTAGGTTTTGAAGAAGTCTTAGGAGTTTCTGCTGAACATAATTTAGGCTTTACAGAACTATTAGATTTAATTACTAAAGATATGCCATTAGAAGCAGAAACTACTGAAAATATTTTAAAATTTTCTTTTATTGGTAGACCAAATGTTGGTAAAAGTTCTTTAGTTAATGCTCTTTTAAATGAAGAAAGAGTTATTGTTAGTGATGTAGCAGGAACAACTCGTGATGCTGTAGACACTAGGTTTACATATGATAAAAACGATTATATTGTTATTGATACGGCTGGTCTTCGTAAGAAAGGCCGTATCTATGAAACTATTGAAAAGTATAGTTTAATTCGAAGTCTAAAAGCTATAGATCGTAGTGATGTTTGTATTCTCGTAATCGATGCTTCCACCGGTATTATTGAACATGATAAACATATTTTATCTTATGCAATTAATGCTGGTAAAGGCTTAGTTATCTGTGTAAATAAATGGGATACTGTTAAAAATCCTAATGAAGAATTAAAGAAATGGCAACAAGAATTAGCAGTTTATTTTAAATTTGTTCCTTATATCCACTTTGTTTTTGTATCTGCTAAAACTAAGAAAAGAATGCATACATTAATGCCAGAAGTAATTAAAGCTTATGAAAATAATCAAAAAGAAATAAAAACAAGTTTACTAAACGATGTTATTTTAGAAGCGGTAAGTCTTCATGAAGCTCCATCATACAAAGGCAAGAGACTAAAGATATATTTTGTTTCTCAAACTGGAACTAAACCACCTAAATTTACTTTCCAAGTTAACAATAAAAATTTAATTCATTTTAGTTATGAAAGATACTTAGAAAATAAATTAAGAGAAGCTTTTGACTTAGATGGAACACCCATAATTTTACAATTTAAAAATAAAAGTGAAAAATAATTGACAATCTATTTTAAATATCATTTTAAACTTTTTTAAAAGTTTAAAATATCTAAATAAGCAAGAAATAGTTGGAGTTTCCCAACTATTTCATCATTTTATTAATAATATTTTTTTTTCAAATAATTTTCCGATTGTGAAAATTATTTGAAAAAACCAATTAAATATATTGACACAAAAATCTTTTTTTTGTAGAATTAATATAGAAATATAGAAAATAGTATTTCGAAATATGACAATTGAAGGGAGGGAAAAATAATGGATAAGAAAAACACAATGTTATTAACAGTAATAGCAGTAGCGACATTATTAGTAGCAGTAGTTGGAGCAACATTTGCCTACTTTTCAGTAACTTTAAGTGAAACAACTAATACAACAACAGTAACAGGTCAAACTCCAAC
>CANQTA010000041.1 GCA_947626655.1 uncultured Bacilli bacterium | reverse complement strand
TTGTACAAAAAATCCCAAGATTTTCTTGGAGTTTTTTTGTGGTTAGGTTGCGGACATAGTTCGCGGTATGTTATAATTTTATTAGTAAAAAATTGAAAGAAGTGGATATCGTGTATTGTATGATTGAAGTAGCATTTTCTAATTTAGAAGAAGCCCATAAGGCCATCAAACAGTTGTTAAAAGAAAAATTGGTTGCTAGTTGTCAAATAATAGAAAGCTATAGCAAATGGAATTGGAAACAAAAAATGGAAGAGAGTAAGGAGTATTTAGTGTTTATGAAAACTAAAAAAAGTTGTCAAGAAAAAATATATCATGTAATAAAAGAAATTCATAGTTATGAGTGCTTTGAATTAACAGTCTTTCCTTTCGATAGTTGTAATGTTGATTATCTAAAATGGCTTGAGGAAGAAACAAATGAATAAGACACTTTTATTAGTAATAGATGTTCAAAAAAATTTTATCAATGAAAATACTGAATTTTTAATAGAAAAGATAGATAATCTAATCCAATCCAAAACTTTTGATTTGATGGCATTTACAAAATTTATTAATGAAGAAAATAGTCCTTTTTATAAAATCTTAAATTATAAAGGATGTTTGTCTGAAGCAGATAGAAAAATTGTATTAAATGTTAATGATCATAAAGTCTTTGAAAAAACAAAGTATACTGCCATAAATGCCGAATTTCTTAAATTTATAAAAGTTAATAATATTAGTACTGTATATTTATGCGGAATAGATACCGATGCATGTGTTATGAAAAATGCTTTGGATTTATTTGAACAAAATATAAAAGTAAAAGTATTAAAAGATTATTCAATGAGTCATTCTGGCATTGATTATCATAATGCTGCTATTAAAATTTTACAAAAATTAATTGGAAAAGATAATGTTATTTAAATAATAGAAAGGAAAATAAATTATATGGAAGAATATGCTGAACTTTTTAATAGTTTTAAAAAACTAGGCATTAATGAAAAAAGAAATAAATATAGTGATGAATTAATCAAAATAGCCTTATTATTAAAAGAAATTTAGATAAAGAAGAAGCCAAAATGTTAATTGCAAACTTTGATATATTAGTAAAAGAAATTATGTTTCATTTTCGGAAATAAATACTCCTCAAAAATTTGCTGCTTTACAAAATAAGATGGCTCAAGCTGAAGATTGTATTTATGATTTTACTCAAAATTATTGTCGGAAAGAAGACATAGAAAACTTTAATAGAGCCTTAGCTACAGCCGATAAAAAAACTATTGCCATGCTTCAACAATTAGAATTGCCATCAGCCAAAGAAAGAAGCTAAATGAAAATTATTGTTATTGATAGTGGAAATATTACATAAAAATCCTTAATCTTGCATATAATTATGTAATTAGAATTATAGAATAGGATAGAAAATGAAAAAGAAAAAAATTACTGATCGCTCTGATGCTTATCGTTGTTATGATGTAAATGGTACTAATCAATTGTTAATAGATTTAAAACCAAAGCGTTCTTTAGGTGAACTTTACATAAGTCAAAAATTAGATGTTACTAATCTTGTAAATTATGTTCAAAAACTTAAAACAAATGGCAAAAATATTACTTATTTTTCTGCCTTTACATTAGTGATTGGTAAACTTTTATATAACCGACCTCTTTTAAATCGTTTTATTGCCAATCGTCATACCTATGAACATCAAAATGTTTCCATTTCTTTTGTTATGAAAGTAAATTTTGCTGATACTGCGAAAGAAATTATGGTAGTTTTACCAATTTTGGAGAACGATAATTTATTTACTTTGAACACTAAAATAAGAAATAAAGTTAGCTCTATTCGAAATCACAACGTTAATAATAATGGTGCTAATAGAGCAGTAGAAGTTTTAAGCAAATTACCAAATATAGTAAGAGTTCCTATTATTGGCTTTTTTAAATGGTGTGATCGTCATGGCCTTTTACCTAATTTTCTAATTCAAGACAACATCTATTATAGCAGTATTATTGTTTCAGATTTAGGTACTTTTCATTGTAATGGTATTTATCATAATATAACTGATTTTGGTACTTGTTCTGGTTTAATCACTATTGGTGAAATCCAAAAAGAGGGGAATCATTACACTTGCGAATTTGGTATAACAATGGATGAACGAATAGCGGATGGATATTATTTTATTAAATCAATCGATTTAATGCAGTATATCTTAAATCATCCTGAATTATTAGAAGATAATGCTAATACTATAATTAAAGAATTTGTCTAAATATTTTAAAACTTTCTTTTTATTTTAAATTTAATGTTAAAAAGTTTGCAAAATATCTTTATTATCCGTATAATTAAATTTAAGATAAGTTTAGAAGGTGTTTCAATATGAAAAAGAATAATTATAAATTTTATCATTTTGCTCGCGTAATTGTTAAATTAGTTGGTAATCTTTATTTTGGTGGAAAAATTATTGGCAAAGAAAATATTCCTACTAATGGTTCTTGTATTTTAGCTGGTAATCATGAAAGTAATTTTGATTCGTATTTACTTCTAGCATCTACAAAACGTCCCATTCATTTTTTAGGCAAAAAAGAATTATTTGAAAGTCCTTTTAGCTTTATTTTTAAATTAATGCATCTTATTCCTGTTGATCGAAAAGCCAAAAATCCTGAAGCTCGCAGAGTAGCCATTGAATTATTACAAAATGGTGCAGTAATTGGTATTTTTCCAGAAGGAACTTTTCGTAATAAAACCGATTTAATTTTACCATTTAAACCAGGAGTTGTTGACTTTGCTCTTAAAACTAATTCTCTTATAGTTCCTTTTGCCATAATTGGTCAGTTTAAATTTCGTAGTCATCCAACCATCGTTTTTGGCACCCCTTTAGATATTACTAAAGTAGAGGAGCCTGATAAAGTTAAATATTTTGAACAAGTTATTAAAGATATGCTCATCCAAAATAAAAAGTAAGTTCATAATTTGGTTAAAACTTACTTTTTTTAATCTTACATAAAACTTCGTACAATTTCCGCATCATCTAAATGATACTTAGTATGCCCAATAATTTGGTAATCTTCATGACCTTTTCCTAATATTAATAATATATCATTATCCTCTAACATCTTAATTCCTTTGGTAATTGCTTCCGTCCGGTCATAAATAATTTCATAGTTTTGACTCTTATTATCTTTTATAATATCATCCATAATCTTTTTAGGATCTTCAGTTCGCGGATTATCATTTGTAAATATTACATAGTCACTTAGTTTTGTAGCAATGTTCCCCATAATAGGTCTTTTTAAAGGATCACGATCACCCCCACAACCCACAATTGTAATAATTCTATTTTTCTTAAGTTCAGTGTAAGCTAGTATTACTTTTTCTACAGCATCGGGAGTATGAGCATAATCTACTACGGCATAACCTTTACCAACTTTATATGTTTCACATCTTCCTTTGGGTGGATATACATCTTTAGTTACTTTAATTAAATCAGCAATTGTAAAACCAATACTATTTAAAGTTGCAAGACAAGTCAAATAGTTATAAACATTAAATTTACTAGTTAAATTTGTTGTTACTTCATAATCTTGATTTTGATAACCAAATTTTAAATTAGTTTTATCAGGTTTAATATCAAAACTTTCAATTTTGTAATCACCTTTTAAGCCATAAGTTTTATAATTTTTAAATACTTTAAAAGCTTCACTAGCATCATCATCACTATTTAAAATCATTATGCCATCATCTTGCAAATATTTAGTTATTTTTACTTTTTCATTTAAGTAGGCTGCCATTGTTTTATGATAATCTAAATGATCTTCTGTTAAATTAGTAAAAGCTGCCGCTATTAATTTTAAACCCGCTATTCTTTCATAAGATAGTGAATGACTAGATACTTCCATCACTACGTATTCAATCCCAGCCTCTTCAGCTTCCATAAGTAATTTATATAATGTTAAAATATCTGGTGTTGTATTATTAACTTCTATTTTTTTATCTTTATAATAAAAACCAATCGTCCCTAAATAAGCAGCTTGTTTTCCTAATTTGGTTAACGTTTGATAAGCTAAATAACAACTAGTAGTTTTTCCATTTGTTCCTGTTATCCCTATAATTTTCAAACTTGCTAATTCTTTACTATATTCTTTAACTAACATTTCTTTTAAATATTCTTCTGAATTATCTACTTTTTCATAAGGAATACTTAAACTTAAATCTTTTTCACCCACAATCTTACTAGCCCCATTTTTAATCGCTTCGTCAATAAAATCATGACCATCAACTGTATGTCCTTTAATAGCTACAAAAATTTGTCCCTCTTTAATTAATTTTGAATTTGTTTCATATTTAATCATCAAATCACTTCCTAATTAATTATATTATACAATAAAAAAAACGCTATTTAACTAAATATGCAATATTTTTCTTAAATATTCACTTAATACCCATCTTATTTATATCTTTAGTTAAGAATAGAATTGTGATATAATACTTTTGAAAAAGGTGATATTATGCAAAAAATTATTTTAACTGGTGATCGTCCTACTGGTAAACTTCATTTAGGCCATTATGTTGGCTCTTTACAAAATCGGGTTAAATTACAAGAAAGTGGTAAATACGACGAAATATATCTTATGATTGCTGATGCTCAAGCTTTAACTGATAATTTTAATAATCCTCAAAAAGTACGTGATAATGTTATTGAAGTAGCTCTTTTTTATTTAGCCTGTGGTATTGATCCTAAGAAAACGACTATTTTTGTGCAATCGCAAGTTCCAGCTTTAACTGAACTTACATTTTATTACATGAATTTAGTTACATTATCTAGACTTCTTCGTAATCCAACAGTTAAAAATGAAGTTAAATTAAGAGGCTTTGAAGAAAGTATTCCTTCTGGATTTTTAAATTATCCTGTTAGTCAAACTGCTGATATTACAGCCTTTTTAGCCACAACTGTTCCTGTAGGTGAAGATCAATTACCGATGATTGAACAAGCTAGAGAAATAGTTCATGCTTTTAATCGAATTTATGGTGATACTTTAGTTGAACCTGAAGCAGTATTACCTGATATTAAAGTTGCAAGACGACTACCGAGTATTGATGGCAAAGCTAAAATGAGTAAATCTTTAGGTAATTGTATCTATTTAGATGATAGTGATGCTGAAATTACTAGAAAAGTAATGGCTATGTATACCGATCCTAATCATATTAAATTAACTGACCCCGGAAAAATAGAAGGTAATGTTGTATTTACATATTTAGATATATTCTGTCAAGATACTGATTTTCCTAAATATTTACCATCTTATCATAATTTAGATGAGTTAAAAAAACATTATCAAGAAGGTGGGCTAGGGGATGTTACCATCAAAAAATTCTTAGCCAATATCCTTATTCAAATTATTACACCGATTAGAGAAAAAAGAATAGAGTTAATAAACAATATTGATTATGTTTATGAAGTTTTAGAAAATGGAACTAAAAAAGCTAATCAAAAAGCTAATCAAACTTTAGCTAAAGTAAAGACCGCTATGGGTATTGATTACTTTGATAATCCTAAATTTAAAGAAGAAATTAAAGAAAAATTTCAAAATAATACTACCAATTAAGGGTAGTGTTTTTATAAGCTTGCCTTTTCGTTGAAAAAATTAACAATATTTTCAACAAAAATATAATCTGAAAATGTTAAAGAGTTACTTTAATATTATTGTCTTAACAAGATCATTTAAACTACGTTTTTTTAATATAATCATATCTAATATTTTTTAAATTCTTTTATTACTTTTATCACTAAAATTTTAATTGAAATAAAATATATGAATAAAAATAACAAAGAAAGATAGAAATGTTACATATTATTATCTTTGTTAATAACTTTAAACTTATCAACAAAATAGTTAAAATGAATTGAAAAAAAGTCTATTTTTTGATATTCTATATTATAGAAGAAAAATAAAAGAAGGATGGGTATGGCTAGTCTAGGAGAACACTTTAAAATTAATCCGGAAACTCTAATACCAGATAGAAATACTATCTTTAAAGGAGTTAACTATCGTATTTCGGTACTAAGTGAACGCTTAGTTCGTTTTGAATACTCCACAAGTGGTACTTTCTATGATGGTGCTACTGAACTTGTTCATAATAGAGCTTTCCCCGAAATTAAAATTAAAGCTGAACAAGATGATAAATATATAGTTATAACCACCAAATATTTTATTTTACAATATGCTAAAGAAAAACCTTTTAAAGGACCTTCCTTTGCCCCAGACTCCAATCTTAAAGTTAAATTAGTTAATACTGATAAAATGTGGTATTATGATCATCCTGAAGCTCGTAATTTTAAAGGTAGTGCCTTTAGTATTGAAGATTTTGGAGCTGAAACTCAATTATCTAATGGTTTATATTCGACAGATGGCTTTGCCACTTTAGATGATTCCCATTCAATGTTGATAGATAATGATGGCTTTTTAGTATCTACAAATTCCAAACGCATGGATTTTTATTTATTTGCTTATCGTCGGGATTTTGGTTTATGTTTAAAAGATTACTTTACTTTAACTGGTTTTCCACCTATGTTACCACGTTATGCCTTAGGTATTTGGTGGAATCGTGACCAAATTTATACGCAAAAAGATACTGAAAATTTAATCAAAACCTTTAATAAACATGATGTCCCTATTTCTGTCTTGTTACTAAGTGAATTTTGGCATAAAAAAGATAAAAATAATTACAATTTATATAAAACTGGTTATACTTTTAATGGTGAATTATTTCCAAATCCTGCTGAGTTTACTAAATATATGCACGAAAGAGGAATACATGTCGGAGTTAATTTAGATGGCTCTGAAGGTATTAATGCATTAGAAGATAATTATATTAAAATGTGTACTGAACTTAATTTACCTACTAATAAACCTATTCCTTTTAAAGCTTTAAGCAAAGATTTTATTGTTAGTTATTTTAATAATTTAATTAATCCTCTATATGCTTTAGGTGTTGATTTCTTTTGGATTGATTCCAAAGATGAAATAACTACTCGTGCTCTTAATTATTATCACTTTAATGATTATAAAAAATTTCCTGATAAAAGAGGAATGATTTTAGCCAGAAATGGTGGTAAAGCTGCTCATTTATATCCGGTTCATTATTCCGGTGAAACCAAAGTTGGTTGGGAAACATTACGTTATTTACCATATTTTAATTCTACTAGTAGTAATATAGGTCTTTCTTGGTGGAGTCATGATGTAGGTGGTTATAAAAGTGGTATTGAAGATAGTGAACTTTATTTACGCTATGCCCAATTAGCTACTTATAGTCCAATATTTAGATTTAGTGCCAAAAGAGGAGCTTACTATAAACGAGAACCATGGCGTTGGGATATGAAAACTTATACCATAGTTAAAGATTATTGTAAACTTCGTCAAAAATTAATTCCCTATATCTATTCTGAAAATTATAAATACTATCGAACTTGTTTACCTTTAATTCAACCGCTTTATTATTATTTCCCTGAAATATTTGATGAACCAGATTATCGTAATGAATATTATTTTGGTACAGAACTTTTAGTATCACCAATAACTAAACCAAAAGATACTATAATGAATCGTTCGGTAGAAAAAATCTTTTTACCAAAAGGTGTATGGTATGATTTTAAAACCGGTAAGAAGTTTATTGGTGGCAAAAGATATATTGCTTTTTACAAAGATGAAGATTTTCCTGTTTTTGCCAAATCCGGTTCTATAATTCCTTTAGCTAAATTAGATGAAAATATTAATAATACTAATCCTCCTAAAGTTATGGAAATAGATATTTTCCCTGGCAGTAGTAATAGTTATCGTCTCTATGAAGATGATGGTATTTCTTCTTTATATGAAGAAGGTTATTATATAATTACTGCGATTGATTTTAATTATACTAAAGATAATTATACTTTATCAATTCATCCTGTCGAGGGTAAAACTGGTATTATTCCTGATGTAAGAGATTATCGTATCCGTTTTCGTAATACAAGAATTCCTGAACAAGTTCGAGTAGATATCAATAGTGAATTTATAACTGATTTTACTACTAGTACCGATGAAAATGATTTTATTGTCGAAGTTAAAAATGTTGATACTAAAAAACAATTAGTAGTTACTTGTACAGGTAATAATATTGAATTAGATGCAGTTAGAATAATTAATGAAGATATTAATGAAATCATAAGTGATTTAAAAATTGAAACCTTATTAAAAGAACGTATTGCTGCGATTATCTTTAGCGATTTACCAATGAACAAAAAAAGAATTGCTGTTCGGAAGTTAAAAAATGCTGGTCTAGATCAAATATTTATTAAAATGTTTATTAAACTTCTTGAATATATTAGTGAAATTTAATATAATAAGGTTGTTATTTGTGAAATGCGTGAAAAAAAGAGTAGTAATAAATTAAATTTAAAAGAGAATTAGTGGTTGGTGTAAACTAATAAATAAAATTTATGAACTTGCTTTTTGGATATTTCTGGGTAGTTTCCGATATTAAACTAATTTAAGTAAAAAAGAAGGTGGTACCGCGGATATAATTCGCCCTTTTGGTATCATCTTTTTCTTATCAAAGGAGGATTTATGGAAAATATAACTAAATTTGAAGCATCTTTAATTTTATTTGTAATTCTTTTTATAATTGTCTTTGTTTTTGATTATTTATTTATAAAAAGGCGTTATTTAAAAAGAATTAATGGTAAGAAAAAAGTTAAAAAAAATAAAGAATTAACCGAAGTTGCCTATTTAGTTGGTAAATTCAAATTAGATAAAACTAAATTACCTTTAAATATTTTATGTTTTATTTTTTCACTTATTAATGCATTTATAATTGCCCTAGTATCTGTTGTAGTTATCTTATGTAATACTTATTATATTTTAGAATTGATAATCGGCTTTATTTTATTAATTGCTCTTATTTATGCAATTTATGAATTATTAGGTCGTTATTTAAAGAAGAGAGGTTTTGATAAAAATGGAAAATAGTAAAATTGAAAAAAAATGGCAAGAAATTTGGGAAAAAGAAGGAGTTTTTCATGCTAGTAATAATAGCGATAAAGAAAAATATTATATTTTAGTAGAATTTCCTTATCCTTCTGGCTCAGGACTTCATGTAGGTCATGTTCGTAGTTATACTGCCTTAGATGCTTATGCACGAATGCAAAGAATGAAAGGTTATAATGTTTTATTTCCGATGGGATGGGATGCCTTTGGAGCTCCAGCTGAACAATATGCTATTAAAAATCATATTCATCCTAAAATGGCTGTCGCAGCTAATATTGAAACTTTTAAAAGTCAAATTCAATCTTTAGGAATTTCTTTTGATTGGACAAGAGAGTTTGCAACAACTGATCCCGAATATTATAAATGGACACAATGGCAATTTTTAAAATTTTATGAACATGGCATGGCTTATAAAGCTAAAAAAGATATTAATTGGTGTCCAAATTGTAAAACCGGTTTATCTAATGAAGATTCTTCAGGTGGCGTATGTGAAAGATGTGGCACTAAGGTTATTCAAAAAGAAAAAGAGCAATGGATGCTTCGGATGAGTGATTACTCAGAAAGTTTAATTGAAGGTTTAAAAGATACGCATTTTGCTGATAAAATCAAATTAGGCCAAATTAATTGGATTGGCAAAAGTACTGGTGCTGAAGTTTTATTTAAAGTTAAAGATACCAATGAATCAATTAAGGTTTATACAACTCGTTGTGATACTTTATTCGGAGCTACATTTATGGTTTTAGCTCCTGAACATCCTCTAATAGAAACTCTTCAAGATAAAATTCAAAACATGGATGCCGTCAGGGAATATCAACGGTTTGCTAAAGAAAAGACTACTTTTGAAAGAACTGAACTTACTAAAGAAAAAACTGGTGTTAAATTAGAGGGTATAACAGCCATAAATCCTGTTAATGGGGAAAACGTAGAAATCTGGATTGGCGATTATGTTATGATGGGTTATGGTACTGGCGCTATTATGGCCGTCCCAGCTCATGATGAAAGAGATTATGAATTTGCTCAAAAATATAATATTCCTATTATTCAAGTCTTAGAAGAAGTAACTGGAACTCCTCATGCCAATGAAACGAAGAAAAATTCTATTGTTGCAATTGTTTATAATCCAAAAAATGAAAAATATTTAACTCTTAATTGGCATGAATTAGGTGGTCGTTTATTTATAGGGGGCACAATCAAAGATGGTGAAGATGCAAAAGAATGTGCTTTAAGAGAAATAAAGGAAGAAACTGGTTATTGTGACTTAACTTTAGAATATACTTTACCACTTATAAACCATCATTATTATGCTTATAATAAAGATAAGTATTTTAATATTGATTCTACCGGCTTATTCTTTAAATTAAATAGTGAAAAACAAGTTGCCCAAAATTTAGAAGTAGATGAAAAATTTAATGTTGAGTGGGTAAGCAAAGAAGAAGTAATAAATGAAGTCAAGGATGAACTTCATATGAAAACTTTTGAATATGCAATGCATCCAGGTGCTATGGTTGGCGATGGAATTCACATTAATTCGGAATTTGTTAACGGTTTAAATAAAGAAGATGCAATTAATAAAATGCTTGCCTATTTAGAAAGTAAAAAATTAGGTAATAAAAAAGTTAATTATCGCCTTCAAGATTGGATTTTCTCAAGACAAAGATTCTGGGGTGAACCAATTCCTTTAGTTCATTGTGATAATTGTGGTTGGGTCCCTGTTCCTGAAGCCGAATTACCAGTTTTACTTCCTGATGTTGCTGAATATGAACCAACTGATGATGGTGAAAGTCCACTTGCTAAGATTACTGACTGGGTTAATACAACTTGTCCAAAATGCGGTGGACCTGCTAAAAGAGAAACAGATACTATGCCTAACTGGGCTGGTTCTTCTTGGTATTTTTTAAGATATATGGATCCTCATAACGATAAATGTTTTGCTTCTCCTGAAGCCTTAAAATATTGGGGTAAAGTTGATTGGTATAATGGCGGTATGGAACATACAACTAGACATTTATTATATGCTCGTTTCTGGAATCAATTTTTATATAACATTGGCTTAGTTCCTAATAGTGAACCGATAGATATTCGGGTTTCTCATGGGATGATTTTAGGCTCTAATAATGAAAAAATGAGTAAAAGTAAAGGCAATGTAGTAAATCCTGATGATATAGTTAAAGAATATGGTGCTGATACCTTAAGAGTTTATGAAATGTTTATTGGCGATTACGAAAAAGATGCTTCTTGGAGTACTGAATCACTTCGTGGTTGTAAGCGTTTCTTAGATAAAGTTGAAAAATTAGCCAATAAATTAAATAACCAATCAGGTTATACAGATGATTCTATAATTCATAAAACAATCAAAAAAGTAACTAATGATTTAGCCACTATGAAATATAATACAGCAGTATCTGCACTTATGATTTTAACCAATTTTTATGAAAAATGTTCAAGCATTACCAAAGATGATTATAGAACTCTTTTACTTCTTTTAAATCCAATTGCCCCTCATATTACTGAAGAACTAAATGAAAAAGTATCTTTAGGAGAAATGTTATGCAAATCTTCTTGGCCAACTTTTGATGAAACTAAAACAATTGATAATGAAATAACTATTGGTGTTCAAGTAAATGGTAAGCTACGCGGTGAAATTGAAATCATTAAAGATGAAGACCAAGATTCCATAATTGCTAAAACTAAAGAATGCCCTAATGTTATTAAGCATATTGAAGCTAAAGAAATAATAAAAACTATTGTTGTTCCTAACAAAATAGTTAATATTATTGTTAAATAATTGTTAAATTAAAAAGAATAGAAGTAGAGAGTAGAGTATTAATCTTTACTTCTTTTCGATTTTTTTAGATAAAAAAAGTGATAAAACTTAATTCATCACCTTATATACTTAGTTATTTAATTGCTAAGATTTCTTCTTTAGATAAGCCAGTATATTGCATTATTTTCTCAATTGCTACATTATCTTTAAGTAGTAAATTGGCTATATCTAAACGATTTTGTTCAATTCCTTCTTCTTTAGCTTCTTCTCTTAAATTTTCAATAAAGATTTCTTTCCCATCTTTTTCACTTTCTAAACACCAATTTTTAACATATTCAACCATTTCTTCCATTGTCTCATCTCCTTTAGCTAATTTTTCTAATTCTTCATAACTTGTGGCATTTAATATCCTAAGTAGTCTTATGAATTTACTTTCATTTTCATTATAGGCTATTTCTTTTACCAAATCAAGTCTCACTAAATACATTTTCGGATTATCATCATCACGAGCAAATATTGTTCCTTCTTGCATAAATACATACTTTGTGATTAAATGTGGAGCCATATTAGCATAATCACTATTAATAAAACTAATATTAGTTACTTTATGTATATTACGATAATTATTAATATTTTTATTTTTTACTTTAGGTAATTGATTAGCATATAATCTATTTAAATAACTTTTATTTTTATTAAACTTAGTCTTGGTAAAACGACCAGTATCCATTTCTATAGATATAATATCTAAATTGTTTAAAGTAGCAACTAAATCACCATAATAAGATTGTAATTTATTTTTCATTGGCATTATTAAGTTTTGAGCAGAAACACTTATAACGTCAATATTAGTATTATCACCAATAAACTCTAAGAAAGCTTTATACAAATAAGTAAAAAAATAATTATATTGAAACAATGATTTAAATATTTCATCTTTTTGAAAGATTTTTATTTCTTTTTTCATTTCATTTAACATAGAATTCGCCCCCTTTCTTAAAATGAAATGCCCTTATCATAACACATCACTTAAGAATAAATTGTCGAATCATGTTTTATTTGTTATAAATATTTAAAAAAGGGGCTGTTGGGAAATTAAGTAATTAATTTCTTGACAGTTTCTTTTCTTTTGGCTTTACATATGGAAATTTTTCTTT
>CANQTA010000040.1 GCA_947626655.1 uncultured Bacilli bacterium | reverse complement strand
TATTTATTTCTTATATTAATTATAATCATTATCTTTTAATATTTCAACACTTTCATTTGTAATTAGACATTAAAAAACAATGTATTGCTACACTGTTATTATTTTTAAAATAAATTTCGATTTATCTAAGAAATGTTGAATCTAATTCTTGGGGATTTTCTGTCATTTCCTTAGTAACTGAAACTCTTATTTTTTGTAATTCATCATTTAATGCAAAATTTTCATGATATCTTTTACTATAATTATCATTAGCTACTTGAACATTAGCTGTTTGACTTACACTAGGAAGAATTTCTGCTGCAATAGTATTAATGCCTGCTGCTTTACTACTTAAATTTAAAATATTTCCAATCAAATTATATAAAAACATATTGTTAGGATCTTTTTGGTATTCTGCGATTGCTTGTTCAGCTAAAAATTTTAAATCATTGCTTAATGTTTGATTACCATTTAATACTTCATCAGTTTTCTCAATTGCCATTTTTATCACTCCTATTTTAATATTAACAATTATTTTTATTATTGTAAATAATTTTTCATTTTATGTGTCTAATTATTGTCTAATGTATCTACAATACTTTTAAACATGTCTTCGTTCCAAATGGTAATTCCTAATTCCCTTGCTTTATCATATTTACTACCAGGTGCATCACCAACAATAACGACATCAGTTTTTTTACTAACCGATTCTGAAAAAGTTCCATTATATTTTTCTATTAAAGCTTTAATTTCATCTCTTGTCATAAAAGAAATTGTTCCGGTCATTACAAATTTTTTATTTGTAAAATTTTCATTAGTTAATTTTTGAACACCCAAATATTTCATATTGATATCTAACATTTTTAACTTATCAATTAAATTACGATTTTCTTTAAAAAATTTAACAATACTTTCAGCTAAAATATCGCCAATATCTTTTATTTCTAATAACTCTTCTTTCGTAGCAGCCATTAAATTATCTATATGGCCATAATTTTCAGCTAAAAGTTTCGCTGTCTTACTACCAATTCCCGGAATACCTAAACCAAATAATAACTTTTCTAAACTATTATGTTTACTATTTTCTAAAGCTTCTAACATATTATTAAAACTTTTGCGACCAAAACCTTCTAAAGCTAAAATTTCTTCTTTATGATCTTTTAAATGATAAAAATCAGGAATAGTATTTATAAAACCTGCATTATAAAAATCTTCAATTATTTCTTCTCCTAAACCATCTATATTCATCGCATCTCGAGAAGCAAAATGAATTAAACCTTCAATTCCCCGAGCTGGACAATTATCATTTGGACAAAAATAATCAACTTGACCTTCTTTTTTAATCAAAGGAGTATGACAAATAGGACATTCAGTAATCATTTTAAAAGGTTTTTCTAAGCCGGTTCTTCTTTCAATTACAGCTCCCTTTACCTCAGGAATAACATCGCCAGCTTTATGAATTTCCACGATATCACCAATCATTAAGCCTAAACTATTAACAAAATCTTCATTATGTAAAGTAGCTCTTCTAATAGTTGAACCCATTACTAAAACTGGTTCTAAAACTGCATTGGGAGTTATTTGTCCAGTTCTTCCAACCGTAAAAATAATATCAGTAAGACGCGTTAAAACATCATTATGAGGAAATTTATAAGCTGTAGCCCATCTTGGATATTTAGCTGTAAAACCCAATTCATTTTGTTCAGCAATATTATTAACTTTAATTACTACTCCATCTATTTCATAAGGTAAAGAAGCTCTTTTTTCAGTATATTCGTTAATAAATTCTAAAACTTCGGAAATACTTTTAACTAATCTATTAGCGGGATTAACTTTAAAACCTAATTTTTGCATAAAATCTAAAGCTTCATAATGAGTTTTAATACCATAATCTAACGGATTAGGTAAATGATAAATAAAATTATTTAAATTTCTTTCAGCTGCTATTTTAGAATCTAATTGTCGAACACTACCAGCAGCAGCATTACGAACATTTTGTAAAAGTGGTAAATTATTTAAAGCTCTTTCTTTATTAATTTTTTCTAAAGTTTTTTTATCCATATAGATTTCACCACGAACTTCAATATCAATTGGTTCATCTAATTTTAATGGAATCGCTTTAATTGTTTTAACATTATGGGTAATATCTTCACCAACAACACCATCACCTCTTGTAGCTCCACTTTTTAAAATGCCTTTTTCATAAATCAGAGAAACACTTAAACCATCAATTTTTAATTCACAAACATATTCAGGATTAATACCAGCTTTTTTAATTCGATTATCAAAATCTCTAACTTCTTCTTCATTAAAGACATTTCCTAAACTAAGCATTGGTATTTTATGAGAAATTTTGGCAAATTTATCGACAACTTCTCCCCCAACTCGTTTAGTAGGACTATCTAAAAGCACATATTCCGGATATTTTTCTTCTAAATTTATTAGTTCTCTTAAATATTTATCATATTCTTGATCAGTAATCGTGGGATTATCTAAAACATAATAATTATAATTTGCAGTATTAAGAATTTTAACTAACTCTTTTATTCTTTCTTGAGCATTCATAATTAACTCCATAAGTTATTATTATATGTACCACTTTCAATTTCTTTTAAAATACCATTTTTTAAAGATTCTAAATCTTCTTTATAAGTCATTCCTAAATGTTTAGCCGAAGTTGTTATTAATTTAATGCGTTTACCATTTTCTATAGCACTAGCAAAAGCTACATCAGGTATTAACCATTCACAACTCATTAAATCATTATTTTTATCGGTAAAAAATTCTTCAATATGTTCATTTAAATAAGTAAATAATTTAGGAGTAAAACAAAATAAATTCATTGAAACAGTTTGATTGAGAGGAACAGTAAATTCTGATGCTCCTGATAAAGGTTTAGCTTTAACAAGACCATTTTCTTCTTTTACTGAACTTTCAATAATTTCTTGAATAAAACCATCACTACCAAAAATTACCCCTCTTTTTACTTCACCATTTCCTGATAAAGTATTTCCAACTTCATATGCTACATTTGCATACTCATCATCAGCACAATTCGCTAAAAATTGAGCTGCTTTTAGATAAGCATCACGACCATAAAAATCATCAGCATTTATAATAGCAAAATTTTCTTTTATAACATCTCTAGCGACATAAATTGCGTGCGCAGTTCCCAAAGGTTTAACCCTTGTGCTAGGAATATTTATTGCCGTAGGAACATCACTATTTTTTTGAAAAACATATTGAACCTTAATCTTATCTTCAATCCGTGACCCAATAGTATTTTTGAATATTTGATAATTTTCTTCCTTAATAACAAATACTACTTTCGTAAATCCCGCGATAATAGCATCTTTAATGGAATAATCAATAATAAATTCTCCATTGGGACCAACTGGTTCAATTTGTTTTAAACCTCCAAACCGGCTTCCCATCCCGGCTGCTAAAACTAATAATGTTAAATCTTTTTTCATCTTCTCTTTTCCTTTCTTAAACCTTTATAATTTTTTAACATTTTTTTAATACCATAATTCTTGGCAAAAGCAACTGTTACAAAACGTTCATCAATTCCAACAATTACTCCTCGACCAAACGTTAGATGATTTACAACATCGCCCGGTCTAAATTCTTCAGTATTTTCCGTTGTATTATATAATAAATCATGATTAATTTTTTTCGGAGCCTCGCTAACTACTTCATTACTTTCTAAATATTTACTTTCAATTTCATTAATAAATCTAGAAGGTGGATTAACCATTTCTCTACCATAAAGCATTCTTCTTTTAGCATTAGTAATATACAATCTTTCTTTGGCTCTTGTAATACCAACATAACACAAACGTCTTTCTTCTTCAATACCATTTTCAGTATTCAAAGAATTTATATGTGGCATTAACCCCTCTTCCATTCCTACCATAAATACAACCTTAAATTCCAAACCTTTAGCCGAATGGAAAGTCATTAATGTTATTGCATCTTCCATATTTTCATGTTCAGTAATATCAGCCACTAAACTAATTTCATCTAAAAAATCACTTAAATTAACACTACCGGTAACATTTTGATAATTTTCAGTTATACTGCGAAATTCCATTAAAACTTCTAATCTTCTTTCGCTTTCAAAAGTCTGTTCTTTTTCTAAAGCTTCTTTCATCCCCGTTGTTATTAAAACTTTATCAATTAATTCGGTCAGCGATAATGATTCAGCCTCTTTAGTTAAATCATCAATCATATTTTTAAATTCTAATTCTTTACCTTTAGCGATTTCCTCATAAATAGAAGTGTTATTAGCATTAGCATAATTTTCTAAATTTTCAATAGTTTTAGCACCAATGCCCCGTTTGGGCTCATTAATTACTCTTTTTAAAGATATATCATCATCATGATTAACAATTAATTTTAAATAACTAATTAAATCTTTTATTTCTTTTCTTTTATAAAAGTAAAAACTGCCAACTACTTTATAAGGAAAATTATTTTTAAGCATTGCTTCTTCATAAACCCGTGACTGGGCATTCGTTCGATAAAATATAGCTATATCTTTTTTTTGATAACCCATTTCTAATAAATCTTTTATTTCATTTACAATAATATTAGTTTCTTGAACACCATCATTACTACGCAAATATTTTACTTTAACACCTTCACCTAAGTCACTATATAAATTAACTTCTTTTTTCTCCACATTATTTTTAATAACCGAATTAGCAGCATTTAAAATCGTCGTTGTACTTCGATAATTTTGATTTAAAACAATAACTTCGGCATCAGGATAATCTTTTTCAAAATTTAAAATATTTTTATAATTAGCTTGACGAAAGCCATAAATAGCTTGATTTTGATCTCCTACTACAAAAATATTGCGATATTTTTTACTTAAAAGTTTAATAAGTTTATATTGAACTTCATTAGTATCTTGATATTCATCAACTAAAATATATTGATATTTATCTTGATAATGTTCTAAAATATCAGGATGATTTATAAAAAGTTCTACCGGTAATTTTAATAAATCATCAAAATCAACTACTTTATTTTTTTGTAAAACTTTTTGATATTCAAAATAAACATTCATAGCAATTTTTTCCATTTCGGAAACAAAATATCTTGTTATTTCAGCATCACTTAACATTTCATTTTTAATAAAACTAATTCGACTTCTTATATAAGCGGGAGCCACTACCTTAGGATCATAGCCCAAATCTTTCATGGCTTTTTTAACTATACTTAAAACATCATCTGAATCAATAATAGTAAAATTTTTATTAAGACCTAATTCTAAATAATTTTCTTTAATTATTCTTAAGCCAAAAGAATGAAATGTCCCTACAAAAGCATAATCATTTTGAACAATTTTACTAATTCTTTCTTTCATTTCTTTAGCGGCTTTATTAGTAAAGGTTATTGCTAAAATATTTCCACTATAAATACCACTACTAATAAGATGAGCTATTCTTGTTGTTAATACTTTTGTTTTACCAGAGCCTGCCCCTGCTACTACTAAACAAGGACCATCAATATGACTAACGGCTATTTTTTGTTCTTTATTTAAACTGTCTAAATAATTCATACTATACCTCATAAATTATTATAACATTGAAATAATTTTAAGTCACTTAAAAAAGCAAATATTTTACTATCCATTTTTATAAAATGAAATTTTTAATAATTAGAAATTGAATTAACTGTAAAACTTAATATTTTATTATATCATTTTTCCTTTAATTTACTTATTTATTATATTTTATACATATTTATTCTATAGCACACACATATTGCTTGTCAATATGCAAGGGTGTTTTCTAAATTGTTCTAATTTCTTTATAAAATATATTGTGTCAAGAACGAAAGTTTGATATATTTTTTATAGTGAAACTTAATTTGTTGAGTGCTTGCCAAACTTCATAAAAAGAAGGGAGGCTTGATATTATGAAGAAAAAAGATTTATTAATCTCATTTCTAATACTAATTATCATTTTATTAATAGTCTCTGTAATGATACTATGTATAAAGAAATAGCACTTAAAGGCAAGTACTCAACTCGGCAAAGTTAAGTCTTCCCTTTTTATTTTATGCAAGTTTCCTTGACAAATACATATTAACATAAAAACGACTTTTTACAAGTCGTTTCTATTTTTACTCGAATTTTCCGAGTTTGGTATCAACCTGGTGTTCTCGAAGGGATTCGAACCCTCGGTCTTACGCGTCGGAGGCGTACGCTTTATCCAGCTAAGCTACGAGAACAAATTAATTATAACATAATTTTAGTAAAGAAAAAAGATAAGCATCAAACTTATCTTTAAAATAATCTAATTATATCATTTATGGTAACAATTATAACTAACAACATTAGAAGAATAAACCCAATTGTATGACACCAATTTTCAAATTGTTGATTTACTGGACTACCTTTTATTTTTTCAATTACTAAGAATAAAATCCGTCCACCATCGAAAGCTGGAAAAGGCAAAATATTAACTAAACCAACATTGATACTTAAAAGAGCAATTAAAGAAATAACATTGGCAATAACTTCACTAAATTTAAAACCAACAACACTGCTACCAACTACTTCATAAATACCAACTGGTCCCGATAAATTATCAAGTGACAAATTACCTACTATCAAATTGCCTAAGGTAATTAGCATAGTATAAATTAAATCGCCAAATCTTAAAAATGAATTTTTTATGGAATTGACAAATCCGGTTTCATAAGCATTGGTATTAAAACCATACATTTCTACTTTTTCACCATCTTGTTCAAGATAATTACCTTCATCATCTTTAACATAATCTTTTTTTAATTCATAATCTTTTTGTTTACCATTAGCATCTTCAATAGTAAACGTATATTTTCCATCTTTACTCTTAAAAGCTAAGCGGGTTTGAATTTGATACATACTATAAACTTTTTTACCGTTAATAGCAACTATTTTATCGCCTACTTGAATACCATTTAGATCAAAAACTGAATTCTTTTCAATCATCGAAATTTTATTACTAGTCGTAGCACTTCCCCATATTAAAGCCATTACAAATAAAAGTAAAATTGCCATCAAAAAGTTATTCATAACTCCAGCAGCCATTACAATTACTCTTTGCCAAATTGGTTTATTGCAAAGACATTTATCTTTAGGAACCTTTTTATCATCTTCGTAAACTTCACCAGCCATGGAAACAAAACCACCAATAGGTAAAGCTCTAATATTATAATTTATCCCATCTTTGCCTTTTTTAGTATAAATTATTGGTCCCATTCCAATTGAAAATTCATAAATAAATACGCCAAATTTCTTAGCCCATAAGAAATGTCCTAATTCATGAACTAAGACAATAATTCCTAATATAAAGATAAACAATATTAATGTTAAAAACCACATGTAGCTGTTCCTCCTTAAAATAAATTAATTATAATCATATAAGCAAAAATTACAAAAATAATACTATCAACACGATCTAAAATACCACCATGCCCCGGCATAATATTTGAAAAATCTTTAATGCCATTTTCTCTTTTTATTTTACTAAATACTAAATCTCCCATTTGACCTACTATTGATAAAACAATTGTCATTATTAAATTATAAAAACTAAAAGGAGCAATTAAATTAACATATACTAACATTGATATTACTACCCCAGCAATTAATCCTCCAATAGCACCTTCCCAAGATTTTAAAGGACTAATATTTGGACTCATTTTATGTTTGCCAATAAGCATACCAATAAGGAAAGCAAAAGTATCAGTTACAATAGTTATACATAATAAATAAATTAAAATATTAACATTAACATTACGAATAACTATTAATAAATTAAAAAATAACCCTATTAATATAACTGCACCAGCTAAATAAAAAGCATCCTTAGTTTGATATCGATCTTTTTTATAAAAAATTGTTGGCAATAATAACAAGAAAATTGGTACTAAAATATGGCCATAATTTATCATATCAGTACCATAGTTACCTAAAACTAAATAAACAGTACTAATTAATCCTAAAACTTTGACAACATTGGGAAGTTCTTGATGAGATTTTTTTAAATCTATTATTTCTTTATAAGCCAAAACACTTAAAATCCCCATTGCTCCCGCAAAAATATAACCCCCAACCCATATTAATGGGATAAATATTAACAATGCTATTATTGCACTAATAGTTCTTACTTTCATACATCCTCCATATATTATATTTCAAATAAATTATACTATTAATTTACTCTTTAGTAAAGAAAAAAGTGCAGAATATCTACACTTAACTATCAATTTCCATTTTTTCTAATTCATCAAGTTCAGTTTCTAAAATATTTTTATAACGTATTTTATATCTAGCCACTTGCCGTCTTAAACTATTCGCTGCATTTTCTAATTTTTCAGCTTTAATAAGGGCATTATTAATAATTCTTGAAGCATTCTTTTTCGCATCTTCAATTATTAATTTAGATTCATCATAAGCTGTCTTTTTAATATTTTGACTTGATTCTTCCGCAATCAATATTGCTCTATTTAATGTATTTTCTAAATTTTTATATTTTTGTAACTCTTTTTTTAAATTATTAATCTCTTCATCACGGGCTTTTAAGTTATTTAGCATACTTTCATATTCTTGAGTAACTTTTCCTACAAAAGAATTTACTTCACTTTTATTATATCCCGGAATGCTACTAGTAAATTTTTTCATAACTTTTCAACCCGACCTTTTTACCACTCTAATTCTTCTTCATGATCACTTTTAGCCTTATCACTATCATTTGTTATTTTGCCTTGAATATTTACATTTTTAGGAGTACATAAATATATTCCAACTCCAATTTGTTGCATATGTCCGTTAATGGCATAAATACAACCACTTAAAAAGTCAATAATTCTTCTCGCTTGCGCTGATGTTACTCTTTTTAAATTAACAACCACACTATTACGAGTTTTTAAATGATTAGCAATATCTTGAGCTTCAGAAAAACTACGGGGCTCCAATAAAATCATCTTACTACCAGCTTGCGATGCTTCTTTTAAGGCCTCAGCTTCAGAAACGTTATAATATTCATCATCAGAATTGACTACTTCTTCCTCATCTTCATTTTTTAACCATTCTTTTAATTTACTAAGAGCCATAGTAATCCTCCAAATCCTTCCTAATTTACTATTTAATTCTATCAAAAATTAAAATATTTTACAAGACTATTTTACTTTCAATATAATCTTTTATTTCACAAGTTTTAAGCGTTATTTGTTCCATCGTATCTCTATTTCTAATTGTAACAGTATCTTCATTTAAAGTATTGTCATCAATAGTTATTGCATAAGGAGTTCCAATCGCATCACATCGCCGATAACGTTTCCCAATACTTCCAGCTTCATCATAAGAACATGGAAAATATTTACATAGTTTGACATATATGTCATTAGCTTTTTCACTATGAAACTTTTTAACTAAAGGCAAAATAGTAGCTTTTATTGGAGCAAGTGCTGGATGTAAACGTAATACTAATCTTTCTTCATCATCAACCACTTCTTTTTGATAGGCATCAGCAAGAATAGCTAAAAGAAGTCGTTCTACTCCTAAAGAAGGTTCTATAACATATGGTAAATATTTTTCATTAGTTTCGGGATCTAAATATCTTAAATCTTCTTTCGAATGGTCCATATGGACTCCTAAATCATAATTAGTCCGATCTGCTATTCCCCATAATTCTCCCCAACCAAATGGAAATTTATATTCAATATCAGTTGTGGCTTTACTATAAAACGATAATTCTTCTTTACTATGATCACGATATCTTAAATTTTCTTTATTTAAACCTAAAAGTTTTAAAAAATCAATACAATAATTTTTCCAAAAACCAAACCACTCTAAATCGGTATCAGGTTTACAAAAAAATTCTAACTCCATTTGTTCAAATTCTCTAGTTCGAAAAATAAAATTACCTGGGGTTATTTCATTTCGAAAACTCTTACCATATTGGGCAATTCCAAAAGGTAGTTTTGCGCGCATACTTCTTTCTACATTTTTAAAATTAACAAAAATACCTTGTGCCGTTTCACCTCTTAAATAAAGTTTATTCTTGCTATCTTCTGTAACACCTTGACTAGTTTCAAAAAGTAAATTAAATTTCCGAATATCTGTAAATTCTTTACTACCACACTTAGGACAAGTGATATTTTTTTCTTTAATCAAACTAATTAATTCATCCGGTGTTTTACCATCGCCAGTAATTTCCCCTTTAGTAGCATCTTCAATTAATTTATCAGCCCGATAACGACTTTTACAATTTTTGCAATCAATAAGGGGATCATTAAAATTAGCTACATGACCACTTGCTATCCAAACTTTAGGATTCATAAGAATAGCAGAATCTAAGCCATAATTATATGGACATTCTTGAACAAATTTTTTCCACCATAAATTTTTAATATTTTGTTTTAATAAAGCTCCTAATGGACCGTAATCCCAAGCATTAGCAAGGCCTCCATATATTTCACTGCCGGCATACACATAACCATATTGTTTGGCATAATTTACTAATTCTTCCATAGTTACATTTGCATTATTTTTCATATCATTTTCCTTTCTTCAAAAATAAAACTTCTAGTGTTATGTAAGGACGAGTTATCCCGCGGTTCCACCTTACTTATTCCTAGAAGAATCACTTTTATTATATAGCTCTGGTTTTCCACACCGTCATCGCTTGTATGTACTAAATTATATCTTAATTTCGTAGTTTTAGCAATAGATTTTTATTAACGTTAATTTATTTTTTAGTAAGTTAGAACTGTACTGTTATTATTTTCGCTTAGAGCTTCTTGGAGTCTTGCTTTGACCCAATCTACTTGTGATGATTCTGTATAAACAGTTATGTTATTGGAAACCGGATAATAACTTGTATCAAATTTTCCAAAAATATTCTGATAATTACTTAAATTAACAATATTATTAAAAGGCACAAGTGGTAAATATATTTCTGTTAAGTTTGAACATCCTGAAAACATCTTGGTTACATTTGTTAACTTAGGCATTTTCCATTTACTTAAATCAATTTTAGTTAATTTAGAATTTCCAGAAAACATATTGGCCATACTCGTTACATTTGAGACATCCCAATTACCTATCGGACTTAGATCAGTTAAATTTATACAATTTGAAAACATGCCACCACTTCTATACCCATCTACTCCCATAGTTATTACATTTGATACGTCCCAATGTTCTAGTGGTGTCAAATCATTTATCTGCGTATTCTCAAACATACTTCTCATATTTGTTACTTTTTGGGTATTCCAATCTTTTATTGGTTCTAAATCTTTTACTTTAGTAAGCGAAAATAATCCACTCATATCTGTTACATTTTGGACATTCCAATTACTTAGTGAGCTGATATTACTTATTGTAGTATTGTAAAACATCCCAGCCATATTTGTTACTTTGGATACATCCCATTTTACCAAAGGCATTATATTACTTATATTAGAACAATTAGCAAACATACCACCATTTATACCATCACCAGAATTTGACATTGAAATTACACTAGATACATTCCAATCGGATATTGGACTTATATCTGATAAATTAGTACAACCCGCAAACATTCCTCCCATATATAATACATGCGAAACATCCCAGTTAGCTATTGGCGTTATATCACTTACTGATGTATTTTTTAAAATATTTTCTATATCTGTAACTTTTGATACATCCCAACTAGCTAGGGGACCGATATCTGTTAAATTAGTACAGTTGGCAAACATACCACCTATATATGTTGCTTTTGAAATATTCCAGTTTTTTATTGGGCTTATATCTGTTATGGAAGTACCATTAAAAATATTGGACATATTAGTCACATTACTCGTATCCCAATTAGCTATTGGAGTTAAATCAGAAATTAATGTACCTCTAAGCATATCACTTATTCTAGTTGCATTTTCTAAATTCCAATTACTTAGTGGCATTAAATTATCTATTCTAGTTCCTGAAAATAAATCATTCATAGTTGTAACATTGGAGACATCCCAATTACGCAATGGAGTAATATCAATCAAACTATTACAATTATAAAACATACCTCCCATATTGGTTAAACTTGCCATATCAAAATTTATTACTGGAGTTATATTTTCCAATTTTCTCGCTCCACCAAACATACTCCCTGTATTTATTACATTCTTAGTATTCCAATTTGATAAAGAACTTATATCTATTAAATTAGAACAACCACTAAATACTGCAATCATATTTGTTACTTCACTAGTATCTAATGAATCTCCTTCTATTTTCTTTAAATTTGTAAATTGATAAAAAGCATATCTCATATCTTGTGGTGCTCGCATTGGGCCTTCTGATCCTATATATAAATCATATCTATCATCTTCATTTGGTGTTGCTTCTAACCAGCCCATTACTTCATCTGACTTAGTTCCTCTACCTGTATCTCCTAATTCCCACGTCTTGATGGCTTTGGAGGTATCTATATAATCTACTAAATAGATATTTTGTATTTTTTGATACATACCTTCGTCATCATAAAATAGTGATACAAATTTCTCTGATTCCTTACCATTTTGCATTTCTTTCACATACTTGTTTAAAGCAATCATATATTTATATGTACCATTTTCATGACAGATCATATTCTCGGCTTCAATTTTGACATTTAATATTTTATTAGCTATATAATTTTGATAACTTTCTTTATTAATTAATTCTACTATAGCACTTAAATAATCACTACTATCTCCATCAATATCAAAAGTTGTTTGATATATTTTGGTATCATTTATTTTTAAGGTACTTAAGTCTAGTGTTTCATCTAAGCCTAATCCTTTTATGTATAAAAGAACATCTTCTTTTTCTAACACACTTCCCATACTTCCACTATCAATGTTTAATGTTACTTTAATATCGCCACTACAACTATATCTGATGTTTTCCATACCTTTTGATGATACTTCAATTATTTGGTGAGTTCCCTCTTCTTTTGTTTTCTCATACCGATTATCATTTACTGCTCCATAATAACTTCCCACATTTAATAATTTCATATCATTATTATCAACATGAATATGTATATCATCATATAAGGTACTTACGGATAATGAGTGTTTTTTAGGAGTATTGGCTGTGATCATAGACTTACTACCATTACCTGTTATTGTTACACTAAAATATG
Source organism: uncultured Bacilli bacterium (assembly GCA_947626655.1). Taxonomy (GTDB): domain Bacteria; phylum Bacillota_I; class Bacilli_A; order RF39; family UBA660; genus SIG200. The sequence continues at coordinate 163 of CANQTA010000040.1, read as the reverse complement.
CATAGGTGGCACTTATTATTAGTAGTAACATTATTAAGACTCCTACTAAGCTTATTATTAATTTCTTATTCTTCATAAGCTTAGCTCTCTTTCTCCAAGAATCAATCTTGGTAAGATATTTGTTAATACCATTGGTATTAACAAACTAAAATATTTTAGTTTG
>CANQTA010000039.1 GCA_947626655.1 uncultured Bacilli bacterium | reverse complement strand
GCTACATGGAGTACATCGTCATCTACAACATCAATAATATTAAATTCATATAATACTGGAATATTAACAGCCAAAGCAACAAATACCGGAAATTTTGTAAGTGGAATCGGAGGAGATGTTAATAATAATGGTACAAATCCCTCAACATCGATAATATTAAATTCATATAATATAGGAAGTATAGAATCTAAAAATCGGGGAATTGGAATTAATCATCTTTTGTCAATAAGCAATACTAAAATAAATAATGTATACAATGCCGGAAATATAGAAGAAACAGAAAAATATAGCGTAATATATCACAATACAACAGGAACTGTAGATATTCAAAACACCTATTATAAAGAAGTAAGTGGAATTGAAGAAAGTAATAAAGGAGATATAGCAGGTGCCTATCCAATAACAGATACAAATATGAAAGGAACAGATAATAATAGCTTAATATATAAATTAAATGCAAATATTCAAAATATAAATTTAAATGAAATAGATGAAGACTTAAAAGATTATACTTTAGTAGATTGGGTAATAGATCCAACAACAGGTTACCCAACCCTAAACTTTAAATTAGAAAGTAATGAGTAGATAATACTTGTTACTTTTTTTAAACATTTTTTCATAAAGTACAATAACAAATTTCCGTCCTTTTTAATCATCTTTTTCTTTTTTAATATATATTTTTGTGTTATTATATAAAAGTATGGAAATAGAAGTAGTAAAATTTGATAATTTAGGTCGAGGTATCGGTTACCTTAATAACAAAATTGTTTTTATCCCCAAAAGTATTCCTGGAGATATTTTAAATGTCGAATTAACTTTAGAAAAAAAGAATTTTTGTGAAGCTAAAATTACTAATATTATTAAACCATCAAAATTAAGACAAACTGCTATTTGCCCTTATTTTTCTAAATGTGGTGGTTGTGATTTACTTAATATTTCTTTAACTGAATCTTTAGAATATAAATTGCAAAAAGTAAACGATATTTTAAAAAATAATCAAATTGATTATGAAATTAAAGAAATAATAAAGAGTCCTGAAAGATATAATTATCGTAATAAAGTTTCTTTAAAAATCATTAATGGGCAAATTGGCTTTTATGAAAGCGGTTCACATCAATTAGTCGAAATTAATAAATGTTTTTTATGTCAAAATTCTCTTAATAAAATTATTCCTGATTTAAAAGATTTAGGAATAAATAATGGTAATATTACTATTAGAAGTAATTATAAAGAAGAAATACTTATCATTATAGAGACTTCTAATAAAATAGAAGACTATACTAATTTAATTACCAATCATAAAATAGTTGGTCTTATTTTAAATAATGAACTTATATATGGTGATGATTTTTTAATTGCTAATATTAATAATTATCTTTTTAAAATTAGTTATGATTCTTTTTTTCAAGTTAATCCTTTTATTTGTGCTAAATTATTTGATTTAGTTCAAGAATATACTAAAGATTCCTCAAAAGTTTTAGATTTATATTGTGGTGTTGGAACATTAAGTATTGTTGCAGCCCAAAATGCTAAAGAAGTTCTAGGTGTAGAAATAGTAGCGAATGCTATTCTAGCTGCTAATGTAAATAAACTTTTAAATAATACTCCAAATGTTAATTTTGTTTGTGCTGATACCAAAAAGGTTTTAGATAAAATAAATGCCTCTTATGATACAATTATCTTAGATCCTCCGCGAAGTGGTGTAAATGAACAAGTTTTAACCCAAATAATTAAAAATAAAATTTCGCATCTAATTTATATCTCATGTGATCCCCAAACATTAGGTAGAGATCTAAAAATATTAAGTAAAAATTATATTATTGAAGAAATAAAACTTCTAGATATGTTTCCTAATACTCATCATGTAGAAAGTTTTTGTGTATTAAAACTTCTATAATTTTAGTTAGAAAGGGAACAATATTTATTAAAATAATTTAGAAACTTCTTTTGTCAAGTAAATATCTTAAGTATTTTCCTTCATCAGAATAAATGTTATAATTAATCTAGAGAGTGATTAAAAGTGGAAAGATTAAATTATGATGCTAGCTTTATTTTTGATCCAATTCCATCTTATGATGGTGACTGGCAATTTACCCTTAATAATTTATTAAAAAATGCTAAAAAAGAAAATGGGCAAAATCTATTTCAAAAATATTGGGAAGAAACATATGCTAAACCTTTAACAGAAATTTTTCAAACTCGGCATATTTTAGATTTTAAAGTTGGTATGATGTGTAGTCCTAAACCTACTAAGAAAGGTCGCTTCTTACATTATTCTTATGTAGATTTAATTGGTAATATGCTTTCTTTTTTAAATAAAGCTATTGATAATTATGGTACTAATAAAGAAGAGCATGATAAATATTTACAAAGTATTCTAGATAAATTAGGAACTAGCGAAGAAGATTTTCACATTGCTATTTCGGAAGCCTTAAAAGCCAAAGCTCAAAGATTAAAAGATGTTATGGATAATGAAATAAATTCCGAATATTTTGAAGCAACAATGCAAGATTATGCTCCCTATAAAAATCAAATGAATTTTTTAAATTATGTTAAATTAACTTATGAAGTCACAACCAAATTTGAAAGTGGCATATTAAAATTAGGAAGCTTTTATAGAAAAGAACTTGATTATCAAAAATTAGCTTCTTGTTTTGATCCTGATGAATTTTATTTACTTTTTGCCAAAATCATTTATGAATATAATTTAATAAGAGAAAAAGAATCCGGTTATTTAGATAACTCTTATTCTTTTTTAGCTACATACCGTGATATTTTAAATGAAATCATAGCTACTAATAAAAGATATAATCCCCAAATATTATATACTTTGCCAAGTGGTAAAAAAATTCGTTATAATCGGTGGGATTTTCAAAAAGAATATGCTGAATTAATTGGTAGACATCCTGAAGCAAAAAGATTTAAATTACCAATTTTAGAAGAAGGCGATGAACGCTATAAAGATATTGAATTAATGGCTAAATTAAGTCAAATATATACAGATGATGTATTTGTTAATTGGGAATTTTTACCGAAAGGAACAGTTATTAAAAAAACTAGTTCTGATAGTAGAGTAGTTTCTAAAGAAAGTATTGATAAAGATGCATTAAGAGCTGAAGTTAATAAAAGAATTACTTTTTTAGAAAATTCAGGAATAATTGGAACCCCAATAAAGGGCAAAAATACTTTTAATGGCTATTATGCTTTTGTTTATTCTAATGGTAAAGTTATTTTAGAAAAATTTTGGGAAAATGAAGAAACCATGAATCCTGCTACTAAAGCTGCTACTTATGTTATGACTATTGAAAATTTTGTAGAAATGAGTAAATTACCGAAACCTAATTTAATAGAATTTATGCAAACTTTACCTAATATTGATATGAAAAGAATTTTTCATACTTCATATGCTTTTTGGGAAAGATGTTTATGTAATGAAATAGCTTTAGAAACCAAATATCATTTAGAAGATGCTATTGAATTTATTAATAGTCTAAAAAATGGAGAATTAAAAAATGAACAACAATAATACTATATATAAAAAATTATTAAAATTAATTAATGATGAAAGTGATGCTTTTAAAACTATTGTTAATCTTGATGATTTATCCGAAGAAGAGATTTTAAGTTATTTAGAATTTGTTAATACTCCTAAAGAATTAGGACCAATTGTGGGCAATATCCTAATAACCGAAGGTAATCCTTTAAGTATTATAAAAATCATTAATGATTTAAGTAACTTAGAAGGAGAGTATACTTTATTTATTAATAGTACTAATTTAGGTACTAATACTTATTTAGTAGATAAAGCTAACAGTATTTATAAAGAACTTAATTTAAATTTAAATATTAATATTGATTATAGTCAAAATTATAATCATTTAATAGGTAATTTAGTTAATATTATTGGTAGTGAAGATTTTACAAGTACTGTTCATCTTGATTTTCTTAATGGAAATATTATAATTGTATAAAGGAGTGATAAAATATGAGTAAAGCAATCCATATTAATGCAGATTTAGATGATGTTTCAGAAATTGTTTTAATGCCAGGAGATCCTTTAAGAGCTAAATATATAGCTGAAAATTTTTTAGAAAATGCTAAAGAAATATGTAATTTACGAAATATGTTAGGATTTACAGGCTATTACCATGGGGTTAGATTATCAGTCATTGCTCATGGAATGGGCATGCCTAGTATTGGTATTTATGCTTATGAATTATTTAAATTTTATAATGTTCAAAAAGTTATTAGAATTGGAACTTGTGGTGTAACTAAACCTGAAATTAAAATACCTGATTTAGTATTAGCCAAAAGAAGTTATACAGAAAGTAATTTTGCCTTATCATTTAATAGTGAAGATGTACATATTGCTTATCCTTCTAATAATTTAAATAATCAAATATTAGCTACTGCTAAAGAACTAAATTATTCTATTCATGTTGGTGATGTTGTAACTATGGATGTTTTTGGACCTTATGTTGATGTAGATAAAATATATGCAAGATCTCCAAAAGAAATCGATGTTATCGCGGAAGAAATGGAATCATTTGCCTTATTTTATTTAGCTAATTATTTTCAAAGGGAAGCTTCCTGTATTTTAACTGCAGTTGATTCCAAATATAGTTCTACAGTTTTAAGTAGTGAAATGCGCGAAAAAGGTTTAAATGATATGATTAAATTGGCCTTAGAAACAATAATAAAATAAATAAAATGAACTAGGAAAAACCTAATTCATTTTTATTTGTTATAAATTTCAATTAACGTTTTAAATAATTTTTCTAAATTTTTTAAATCTTCTTTATTTTTTGATTCACATCTTAAAGTAATATTTGGTCCTGTATTACTAGCTCTTACATAAGCCCAACTATCTTTAAATAATACTTTTAAACCATCAATTTCGATATATTTATATTGTTTCTCATCACAATATTTTTTAATATTATTAATAACTTCAATTTTTTTCTTATCTGTTGATTTATATTTTTCTTCTTCAGTATTGTAATATTTATCAGTAGTTTCAACAAGTTCACTTAAAGTTTTATCTGTTTTAGATAATATTTCAATTAATCTTAGGGAAGAGTACATCGCACTTTCTGTACTATACAAGCGATCATTTAAAGAAATATGGCCAACATATTGTATTCCAAAAGGAATATCTTCTTTTAATACTTTTTCTTGTGTATAACTTGATCCTGTTCGACAGATGATTGGTTCCCCACCTAATCTTAATATCTCATCTTTAAAAATATCTGAGCATTTAGGATCATATAAGAATTTTTTATTTTTAACTTTATCAATAATATTTCTTAAAATAATAATTGCATAAGCTTCAATAGATACTAAATTACCTTTTTCATCAACAATTCCAATGCGATCTCCATCGCCATCAAAACCAATTCCAAGATCAGCTTTTTCTTTTATTACTGCTTTTTTCAACATTCCTAGATTAACTTCAACACTAGGATCTGGATGATGATTAGGAAAATTACCATCAGATTTTTCATTAATCATTACTAAATCTAAATTTAATTTTGAAAATATATCTTTAGCTACACAAGTAGTAGTCCCATTAGCAGGATCTAAAACAACTTTAATTCTCTTTTTACCAAATTTTAAATGACTAATAATATATTCTATATATTCTTCTTTAATATCTTTATGGATTAATTGCCCTTGTCCTGTTTTAAATTTTCCTCTATCAATATAAGTCTTTAAATCTTTTATCATTTGTCCTCTAGCATTCGCATATTTATCAAAAGAAAATTTAAAACCATTTTCGTCTTTAGGATTATGACTAGCTGTAATCATAATTCCCAATAAATCATTGACATATCTTGCATAATAATGCATTGGTGTAGTAGTTAAACCATAATCAATAACATTTATTCCAGTTTTTAATAAACCATTTATTAAAGCGACAGATAAACTTTCTGATGAAAGTCGGTTATCGTGAGATACTACACAAGCTTTTTGATTTAAAAATTCTTGAATAAAAGAACCATAACCTAAACCAATTTTATAAGCAATCTCTTCATTAATTTCACTCGGAACTTTTCCTCTAATGTCATATTCTCTAAAAATTGTATCCTTCATAATCAATCCCTCACTATTATTAAGTTTAACATATTTTTTAAATAATTAATAGATACTTTTGCAGTAAAAAAATAAAAATCATCTATTTTTTATAACGTTTTCCTCCATATTATTTATCGCATACTCTATACACTCGTTAATTAATCTATTTAAAGATAAACCACTTTTATTAGCTAATTTTTCAAGTCTTTTTAAAGTAATATTTTTAATTCTAATAGTTTTTAAAATCGTTTTTTCATCATTAACATTAGGCAATTTAAAGTTACTCATATCAAATTCTCCTTTAAATAAATTCTATATTAATGTAATACAATATGTAAGATACACAATTTGTACTACATAAAGTATAACAAATGTGATATAATACAAAATATAGGAAGTAGGACAATATGAAGAATAAAAAGAAGATAACAAGTAAGTTAAAAGAAATAAAAATAATAGGTTTGATAATACTATTAGTATTAACAATAATATTATCAAATGTAATATTTTCTAGGAAAAGTAAAGTAATCTTAGATGAAGTAAAATTAAAAAATATAGTAAATAAGAATATGTTTGCTATGTATTATGAAACTAAACAAGATGATGGTACTTATACTTATGTTGAAAGTGAAGATACTGCTTGGCCAGTAAATTTAAGATTTAATGCCAAAATGTCAGGATGTATAGATGGTGATGGCAATAAAATAGAAGAAGAAATATTAACTTATGATGATGAAACACATATAGCTACAGTAGATACAGGAATAACAGCTTATTGTTATTTATATTTTGATTTAGGAACAGAAGATGAACCATATAAAATCCAATATATCGAAGATTTAGTAGATTTAAGTAACAAAGTAAATAATGGTGAAACATATGACAGAGTATATTTTACTTTAGAAAGAGATTTAGATTTTCAACAAAAAGATAGTTACAAAAAGTATGACAGGACAGATTATGGAGATATCAATGGCGTAGATGGAACAACAACATTAATGGATGAATTAACTAATACTAGTGGAACAGGATTCCCACCAATAGGAACCGAAAATACTTTTAATGGTAATTTTGATGGCAAAGATTTTACTTTAAGTAATTTATATGTCAATGTCACAGATAAAAATGCTGGTTTATTTGGTTTAGTAGGTAAAGAAGATTCAACAAATACGATAAAGAATTTAACTATAACCGGAAATGTAAATAAAAAAGGTACAACAGGACATGCTAGTGGATTAGTAGCATCAAGTAGTGCGAATAGTATAATAATTGATAATGTTCATAATAAAGTAAATGTAACCATAGAAGATACAACTAAATTTGCAGCAGGGATATTAGGATATAGTGAAAATTCAGCAAAATTTATAAATAGTGATAATAGTGGAAATATAAGTGGTGGAGAAGTAGCAGCCGGAATAATGGCAAAAACAGAAGGAAAAGGTAAAATAGAAGTAGATACCTGTAGTAATACTGGAAACATAACAACAGCAAGTATTAATACAGGAGGAATAGTAGGCCAAGTGAGTGGAACAATAACAATAGAAGAAAGTACTAATTATGGAACAATAACAAGTAATTTAGGACTACATATTGGCGGATTATTAGGAATAGTTGATGGAACAACATCCAATGCAAAGATCATTAAAAGCCATAATTATGGTAAGATTAAAATAGAGAAAAATGAATCAACAACTGTCGCTTACGTAGGTGGATTAATGGGGCGTTCATTTGGTAATCTTACAATAGAGGAAAGTTCAAATGAAATAAAAACAGATAATGATGAAGCTGGAATAAATGTAATATATCATGGAACAAAAGAAGTAGCAGTCGGAGGTTTCATAGGAACTGAACATCATGAAATAAAAACAATAACCAATAGTTATAATACCTCAAATATAAAAGTTGAAAGTGAAACAAGTCATGCTGATGGAACTAGTATTGGTGGATTAATTGGAAGACAAGCTGATGCTAGTACGACAGGAACATATACAAATAATTATAATAGAGGAAAAATAGAAGTAACAGCAACAGGAACATCTAATACAAATGTAGGCGGAATAATAGGATTGAAAAGTAATGGCGAATTAACAATAGATAATAATTATAATGAAGGCATGATAGATGTTAATGCAAAAGCATATATTTATACCGGAGGAATCATTGGTCTTTCTGATACAACACCAATAACTATAATCAATAGTCATAATATTGGAGAAATAACTTCAAATAATGCAGAAAATTATATAAATTGTATAGCTGGCATAATAGGAAGATTAAATAATTCTGGAATATCAAAAATATCTAAAATAGAAAATAGTTATAATATAGGAAACATATATGGAGGCACAAGAACAGGTGGAATAATTGGAGATATAAATGTTAATTCTAAAATATTAATAAATAAAAGTTATAATACCGGAAATTTAACAGGTCAAGAAGATACAAAATACATTTCGGGTGTTCTTGTAGGTGGAATAGTATCAAATACTTGGGAAAATTCTGTATCATATATATTAAATTCATATAATACAGGAACATTAACAGCCAAAGCTACTAATACAGGAAATTATGTAGCTGGAATCGAAGCGGGAGTTAATAATAGTGGTACAAATTCTTCAACATCTATCATATTAAATTCATATAATTTAGGAAATATGATATCTAAAGATAATGGAACAGGTATCAATAATATTAGTTCAACTAGTAATACTAAAGTTAATAATGTATATAATGCAGGGAATATAGAAGGAACTACAAAATATAGTGTAGTAAGAAATTATTCAACAGGAAGTGTAGATATTCAAAACACTTATTATAAAGAAGTGAGTGGAATTGAAGAAAGTAATAAAGGAGACATACTTGATGCCTATCCAATGTCAGAAACTGATATGAAAAACAATAATGGCAATGATAGTAATAGTTTACTTTATAAATTAAACACTAATGTAGGGACATTAAATAGTCAAGGCTTAGCAGTATATAGTGAAGACTTAAAAGATTATACCTTAGTAGATTGGTTAATAGATTCAAATACCGGTTATCCAACATTAAAATTACAACAATAACCATTAAATTTTGTTGACTTCTTCAGTTTTTTCGCATATAATTTTAAATGTAATTTAAAGACGAAGACAAGACACGTAAATTAAACTATATTTTAATAAGAGAGTAGTGGTTGGTGAAATGCTATAAATGATGTTTAATTTATATCACTTGTTAGTTGATTATTTTAAATAATCCGTTGATGGCGTTAACATAATAAGGTGAATAAAAATTCATAAATTAAGGTGGTACCACGTTTATTACGTCCTTATGTTTATGAATTTTTTTGTTTTAGAAAGGAATATAATTATTATGAAAAAATTTGAAAAACTAGATAGTAGAGAGGTAACAGTTGTCGAAAAAAGTATTTTAGAAAAATTTATGAAAGATAAAATACTAGATAAATGTATTGAAAATCGTAGTGATGCTCCCTACTGGGTATTTTATGATGGACCTGCAACTGCTAATGGTATGCCCGGACTTCATCATGTTGTATCTAAATTTTTAAAAGATACTTTTTGTAAATATAAAACTATGCAAGGCTACAAAGTATTAAGAAAAGTCGGATGGGATACACATGGCCTACCAGTTGAAGTACAAGTAGAAAAGAAATTAGGCTTTACTTCAAAGGCTGATATTGAAAAATATGGTATTAAAGAGTTTAATGAAGAATGTCGTCATGCAGTTTGGGAAAATGAAAAATCATTTTGTGATTTAACTAATCGGATGGGACAATTTATAGATTTAGAAAATCGTTACATTACTTACGATAATAATTATATAGAAACTGAATGGTGGATTTTAAAGAAATTCTTTGATAAAGGTTTATTTTATGAAGGTAGTAAAATACTTCCTTATTGTCCAAGATGTGGAACCGGTTTAGCTTCTCATGAAGTAGCCCAAGGTTATAAAGAAGTTTCTGTTGATACAGTTATTGTGCCAATGAAGAAAAAAGATGAAGATGTTTACTTTTTAGTTTGGACAACTACACCATGGACTCTTTTAGCAAATGTTGCTATCTGTGTTAATCCTAATGAAGAATATGTTAAAGTTAAATCTATGGATTATCAATTTATTGTTGCTAAAAAATTAGCCAACAAAATTTTAGGCGATGATTATGAAGTATTAGAAACTTATTTAGGAAAAGATTTAGAATATACTGAATATGAACAACTAATTCCTGAATTAAAAGTTAATAAAAAAGCTTTCTTTGTTACTTGTGATACTTATGTAACTATGGAAGATGGTACTGGTATTGTTCATATTGCTCCTGCTTTTGGTGCCGATGATGCTCTTGTTGGCAAAAATTATAATTTGCCTTATTTAAATCCTGTTGGGGAAGATGGTTGTTACACTGAAGGCCCATGGCAAGGAATGTTAGTTTTTGATGCTGACCAAGAAGTAATTAAATATTTAAAAGCTAATGATAAATTATTTAAAAAGCAAAAAATGGTTCATAATTATCCACATTGTTGGCGTTGTAAAAGCCCATTAATTTATTATTCCAAACCATCATTTTACTTAGAAGTTACTAAATTAAAAGATGAAATAATTGCTAACAATCAAAAAGTTAATTGGTATCCTGATTATGTTGGTGAAAAAAGATTTGGTAACTGGCTAGAAAACTTAAATGATTGGGCTATTTCTCGTTCTCGTTATTGGGGAACACCACTTCCTTTATGGCGTTGTTCTTGTGGTCATGATGAAATGATTGGTTCACGGAAAGAATTAGTCGAAAAAGCCATTGAAGATATTGATGAATCTATTGATTTACATCGTCCTTATGTTGATGATATTCATATTAAATGTCCTAAATGTGGAAAAACAATGAATAGAGTTAAAGACGTTATTGATTGTTGGTTTGATTCTGGAGCAATGCCTTTTGCTCAATATCATTATCCTTTTGAAAATGAATTTCTATTTAATAAACAGTTCCCAGCTGATTTCATTTGTGAAGGAATTGATCAAACTAGAGGATGGTTCTATTCTTTATTAGTAATTTCTACTTTTGTTAAAGGTGTATCACCTTATAAAAATGTTTTAGTTAATGAATTATTACTTGATAAAAATGGTCAAAAGATGCATAAATCGCGGGGTAATGCTATTGAACCTTTTACAATAATGGAAAAATATGGTGCTGATACCGTTCGTTGGTATTTACCTTATGTATCTCCTGTATGGACCCCTTTAAAATTTGATGAAGATGGTTTAAAAGAAGTTTATTCTAAATTCTTTAATCCACTAAAAAATACTTATAACTTCTTTAGTATGTATGCTACAACTGATAATATTGATATTGATAAATGCCAAGTTGCAGTTCAAAATCGTGAAGAAATAGATCGTTGGTTACTATCTAAATATAATAGTCTATTGAAAGTAGTAACGCAAGGTTATGAAGAATATGATTTAAATAAAGTTGTAAAAGCTATTACTAATTTTGTTTCAGATGATTTATCTAATTGGTATATAAGAAGATGTCGTAATCGTTTCTGGGGTAGTGAGTTAAATAATAGTAAGAAAGCTGTTTATATTACTACTTATGAAGTATTAATAAGTCTTGCCAAAATAATTGCTCCAATTGTTCCATTTATAAGTGATGAAATTTATACTAAATTAACTGGTGAATATTCTGTTCATACAGCTGATTTTCCAAAATATGATAAATCATTAATTGATTTAAAATTAGAAGAAAAAATGGATTATGTTAGAAATATTATTTCCTTAGGAAGAATGGTTAGAGAAGAAGCTAAAATAAAGGTTAGAACTCCATTAAGTGAAGCTATTATTGAAAGTAGTATATATGAAAAAATTAATGATTTAGTTCCATTAATTAAAGAAGAATTAAATGTTAAAGAAATTATTGGAGAAAAAGATTTACATAAATATATGAATTTAAGTTTAAAGCCTAATTATAAAAATGTTGGTAAAATATTTGGTTCTAAAATAAAAGATTATGAAAACTTTTTACAAGATGCTGATATTGATAAATTACAAAAAGAAGAATTATCATTTAACGATACTTTAATTACTAAAGATATGTTTGAAGTTAAAATTGCTTCTAAAGAAGGTTTTAATGTTGGTGTATTAGATAATCTTTTCATTATTTTAAATACTAGTCTAACTAAAGAATTAATAAATGAAGGTCATGCCCGAGAATTTGTTTCTAAAATTCAAAATATGCGTAAGAATAACAATTATGAGGTAAGTGATCGCATTAATATTTATTATCAAAGTCCAGAATTTACACCTGTTATCGATGAATTTATGGAATATATTCAAAATGAAACATTAGCTTTAAATATTATATCTAAAGAAATAGATAATATGGAAGATATTTCTGTAAATGGTATTAATGTATTAGTTAGTATTGAAAAAAACAATAAATAACAAAATTTACATCAAAAGAAAGAATTACTGAATCAATAGAGATTTGGTAATTTTTTTTAATTACTTTAAATATTAAATGAAAAAGAATAATATTTATAAAAAATACTTTGTAAATAAAAAATAATTTATACCAAGTGTTGAAATATTAAAAGATATTGGTTATAATTAATGTAAGAAATAAATAATAAATGTTAAAGAAAAGGATGAAGAGGATGAAAGCCAAACTAAAATATTTTAGTTTGTTAATACTAATAGTATTAACAAACTAAAATATTTTAGTTTGTTAATACTAATAGTATTAACAATAATATTATCAAATGTAATATTTTCTAAGAAAGAGAAAGTAATCTTAGATGAAGTAAGTTTATTAAATGAAGGAAATAAAGGAACCAGTTTTGCCATGTATTATGAAACTCAACAAGAAGATGGAACTTATACTTATGTTGAAAGTGAAGATACAGCTTGGCCCACAGATTTAAGATATAATGCTAAGAAATCTGGTTGTATAGATAATAATGGAAACAAAATAGATGGAACATTAACATATAATAAAGAAAATAATAAAGTAACATTAAGAACCAAAAGTGCTACGTTATGCTATTTATACTTTGATTTAGGAACAGAAAAGAATCCATATCGAATTCAATATATCGAAGATTTAGTAAATTTAAGTAATAATGTAAATAATGGTGAAGCATATGAAGATGCTTATTTTACCTTAGAAAAAAATTTAGACTTTAAAAAAGAAGATAGCTATAGACAATATGATAGAACAGATTATGGAGATATCAATGGTGTAGGTGGAACAACTACTTTAATGGATGAATTAACTAATCCCGAAGGAACAGGATTTACACCAATAGGGGTAGGAAAAACTAATAATGTAGATAATGTATTTAAGGGAAATTTTAATGGATTAAAACATAAATTA
>CANQTA010000038.1 GCA_947626655.1 uncultured Bacilli bacterium | reverse complement strand
TTGTACAAAAAATCCCAAGATTTTCTTGGAGTTTTTTTGTGGTTAGGTTGCGGACATAGTTCGCGGTATGTTATAATATACAAAAGATTTATGAAAGAAGATGACTAATATGAAAAAACTTGAAGATTATAATGCTGGCTATTATATAACAGTCAATGATTATAAATCTTTTATTCCAAGTTCCATAAACGAAGAATGGATCTGGAATGATAGTGAGCTTAATACATTGCTTTCTAAAGCTAGCTTGGAATTGGGAAAATTAAATGGTTATGCTTGTCAAATACCTAATATTGATAGTTTTATTCAAATGCATGTTAAAGTTGAAGCTAATAAATCAAGTCGGATTGAAGGAACTAGAACTACTATTGATGAAGATTTATCTGATATTTTAGATATTAATCCTGAAAAAAGAGATGATTGGCAAGAAGTAAAAAATTATGTTGCTACGATTAATTATGGTTTTGAAAGAATTAAAGATATTCCAATAAGTACAAGATTAATTAAAGAATTACATTCTATTCTTATGAAAAATGTGCGCGGTGAATACAAAAATCCTGGGGAATTTCGCAAAAGTCAAAACTGGATAGGAGGAACAAAACCAAGTAATGCTTTATATGTACCACCAATTCATAGTGAAATTTCTAATTGTATATCTGATTTAGAAAAATTTTTAAATAATGATAAAATAAAAAATCCTGAATTAGTCAAAATTGCTATAATTCATTATCAGTTTGAAGCTATTCATCCATTTTTAGATGGTAATGGAAGAACAGGTAGAATATTAATTCCTTTGTATTTAATGAGTAGAGGATTAATTGATAAACCTTATTTTTATATTTCTGATTATATTGAACAAAATAAAAATGCTTATTATGATTTTTTAAATAGAGTAAGAACAAATAATGATATGTTGGCTTGGATTAAGTTTTTTTTAGAAGCTACAATAGAAACGGCTAAAAATGCTCGAATTAAATTTGAACGGGTTTTAAACTTTACTAATGAAATTAATCAAATTATTTTAGAGTTACCTGTAAGAACAGAAAATGTAATGAAAGTAATTAATATATTGTATCAAGAACCAATTATGAATCGTAAAATGTTACAAGAAAAAAGCGAATTAAAAAATACGGCATTAAAATCAGTCATTAATGCGCTTTTAGAGAAAGGAATTATTATAGAAACAACCGGTTATAGTCGTAATCAAATTTTCTCGTTTGAAAAATATATTAATTTATTTAAAGATTAAAAATAACGACTTATAAAAATCCATAGGTCGTTTTTTTGAAAAAATCCGACCTATAAAATAAAAAAATGTTATTTTTGTTCTCAGTTCAGCATTTTTTTAAAACCTGTGTTATAATTAAATTACAAGGAGATAATATGTATACACCACTTAAAGTAACAACTGATTATTCGATACTTAGTAGTTTAATTAAAATTAAAGATTTAATTAATTTTTGTGTGCAAAATAATTTTACGAGTTGTGCTATTTGTGATACTAATCTTTTTGGTACTATTGAATTTTACAAAATATGTGAAAAAAATAATATTAAACCTATTATTGGTTTAGAAATAAAATTAAATAAAAATAAATTGTATTTATATGCAAAGAATTATTTGGGTTATAAGAATTTATTAAAAATTAATACAATCATTAATGAACGAGAGATAAGTATTTTAGAATTAAAAAATTTAAGTGATAATATTTTATGTATAATTCCTTATGCTAGTAGAGAAATATATAATGATTTAGACTTTATTAATTATAGATATTTAGGATATGAAAATAAAGATGAATTACAGAATAGTTTGATTATAACTGAAAAAGTAATTTATGTTAATGATATAAGATGTTTTAAATTAGAAGATCAAAAATATTTTAAATATTTAAACTTATTAAAAGAAGAGGAAAGAGAATTTCAACATGCTTATTTTGATTATCATGATTTAACAGAATTTGATTTAATGCAAATAACTAATTTTGTTGATTTAATAGATGTTAAAATTCCTTTTGGCAAGCGTTATATTCCTAAATATTTAAAAGATGGTGATTCTTTTCATTATTTAACTAACTTATGTTTAAAAGGTTTAAAGAAAAGGTTGAATAATCAAGTACCCCAAATTTATTTAGAGCGTTTAAAGTATGAATTATCAGTTATTAATAAAATGGATTTTGTAGATTATTTTCTTATCGTTTATGACTATGTCTTATATGCTAAAAAAAATAATATTTTAGTTGGTCCTGGTCGGGGAAGTGCTGCTGGTTCACTTGTTAGTTATGTTATTGGTATTACTAATATTGATCCTTTAAAGTATAATTTATTATTTGAAAGATTTTTAAATTATGAACGGGTATCGATGCCTGATATTGATATTGATTTTGACAATACAAAAAGAGATTTAGTTATTAATTATGTTAAAGAAAAATATGGTTCTTTGTGCGTATCGGGGGGAATTACTTTTGCGACTTTAAGAACTAGGTTAGTTTTAAGAGAAGTAGGACGACTTTTAAAAATTGATGAAAAACTTTTAAATCGTTTTATTAAAGTAATGAATAAAGATTTAAGTTTAAGAACTAATTTAAAGAATAAAGAAGTTAATGCTTATTTAGATACTTATCCAGAATTAAAAAAAATGTATGAAATTAGCTTAAAATTAGAAGGTTTAAAGAAAAATATTAGTACCCATGCAGCAGGAATTGTCATAGCTGATCGACCTTTAGATGAAATTATTCCGATGTATAAAGATGGTGATGTCTATTTAACGGGTGTTACAATGGATCACTTAGAAGATTTAGGACTTTTAAAGATGGATTTCTTAGCCTTAAAAAATTTGAGTACTATAAGTAAGATAATATCTCAAATTCCTAATTTTGATTTAAATAAAATTCCTTTAGATGATAAAAAAGTCTATGAATTATTTTGTAATGCTAATACAGAGGGGATTTTTCAATTTGAAACTAATTCTTTTAGAAGTATGTTACGTCAATATCGGCCTCAAAATTTTTCTGAATTAGTAGCTTCGATAGCATTAGTTAGGCCTGGTCCTAGTCAAGAATTAGCAACATATATTAGAAGAAAAAATGGTCAAGAAAAGATTACTTATTATCATCCTTCTTTAAAAGATATTTTAAGTGATACATATGGGGTTATAGTTTATCAAGAACAAGTAATTATGATATTAGTTAAGATGGCTGGTTTTAGTTATGCTGAAGCAGATAATATAAGAAGAGCGATGGCTAAAAAAAAGATGGATATCATTTTAAAAGAAAAAGATAATTTTATTAAACGAAGTATTAAAAATGGTTACTCACTAGATTTAGCTAACAATATTTTTAATCATATTTTAGCCTTTGCAGACTATGGCTTTAATAAAGCTCATTCAGTAGCATATGCTCTAGTATCTTATGAAATGGCTTATTTAAAAGTTCATTATCCCGCTTTATTTACGTTTGAAGCCTTAAATGATAATGCGGGGAGTGTTGAAAAAGTAAAAAGTTATTTAAGTGATTTAAAGAAAGCTGGTTATAAAATTAGTCCTGTTCATATTAATTATTCTAATTTATCTTTTTTAGAAAAAAATAATATTATTTTATTACCGTTTAAAATGTTAAAAGGTTTTCCTAGTGAAAGTGCGAAAGCTATTATAGAGGAGCGGAATAAAAATGGAGTATTTCAAGATGTTTGGGATTTTTTTAGAAGAACTTATAATATTTTAAATAAAAATGATTATTTAATTTTAATTAATGCGGGGGCTTTAAAATATTTTGGTTTAAATACGAAAACATTAATTGCTAATCTAGATAGTTTTATTAATTTTGGTAGTTTATATCAGGATTTAGGAGAATATGCTTTAAGACCAGAAATAACTAAAGAAAAAGATTATGAAAATAATGTATTAAGGGAATTAGAAATAAATAGTTATGGCTTTTTTATTAGTAATCATCCTGCGAGCAAATTTGTGTCAAATGAGATTATGAAAATGGCAAAAATAAAAACATATGTATTTAAAAATTGTTTATGTTATGTTATGATAGAAGAAATAAAAAAAGTCAAGAATAAAAATGGGGAAGCAATGGCTTTTTTAAGGGCTAGCGATGAAACAGGTACTAATGAATTTATCATATTTTCCAAAAATTGTTATTTATTAAATGGTTTACAAAAAAATGATTTAATTAAAGTTAATGGTTATGTTACTAAAAGGTATGATAAATATAATATAATAATTAATAATTTGAGTAAGGAGAAGTAGTATGGAAGAGTTAGAAAGATTTTTAAAAAGTATTAATTTTGAAGATAGTGAAGAATTAAAGGGAGTAGTTATTGAAAAAGTAATTTTTAATCGAGAAGAAAATTATTACATTGTTAATTTAAAGTGTCCTCATGTTTTAGAATATAGTTTGGTTAATAAATTAAAAGCTAGTGCTAGTTTAGGTATAAATGGTAAAGATAAATGTTATATTAAATTAATTTATGATAATATAAATGATGAAGATGTGAAAAATTATGTGCAAATAATTTTAAATAATTTAGTTTTAGAACGACCTTCTTTAGCAGGAGTCGAAAATAGTTTTGAAGCTTTAAATGCGAAAGAAATAACTTTATCTTTAGCTAGTGATAATGAAATAAATATTTTAAATATGTATGTTGATGATTTAAATGCCAGTTTAGAAGAATATGGCTTTTTAGGTTATGAATTTAAATTAGTTATTAGTGAAGAAAAGAAAGCTCTTTTAGAAAAATCATTAAATGAAAAAGAAGAAATTATTTTAAAAAATGAAGAAGATCCTGTTATTTTTGGAGTTCATAAAGATGGTGAAGTTACCAAGATTAAAAATATTTTAGGAGAAGTAAAAGGGATTATTATCGAAGGATATGTATTTGGTATTTCCAGTAGTGAGAGGAAAAGTCAAAAAGGAACAGTTTATATTATTGAATTAAAAGTTAGTGATAAAACTGATAGTTTCTTAGTTAAATTTGTTCGTTTTAAAGAAGAAGAATATTTAAAAATATTAAAGAGAGTTAAAGAAGGTAAATGGTACCGGATTTTTGGTAATATTGAGTCAGATCCTTATTTAAGACAAATGGTTTTAACAGGGAAAGGTATTGAATCAATTAAAGGAAATGATAGTCTTATTAAAGATACTGCAGAAATTAAAAGAGTAGAATTACATACCCATACAATGATGAGTGCAATGGATGGAGTAATTGATGCTAAAGCATTAGTTAAATATGCTCAAAAGTTAGGTCATAAAGCAGTAGCAGTTACTGATCACAACTGTTTACAAGCTTATCCAGATTTATATCATACAGTTTGTGATATTAACAAAGGAATTGAAAAAGAGGAAGACAAATTTAAGGTAATTTATGGGGCAGAAATGAGTATTGTCAACAATGAAAATGATTTAATTTATAATTTAAAAGATTATAATTTATTAGAAGATGAATTTGTAGTTTTTGATACAGAAACAACTGGTTTTACACCTTTTCATGATCAAATGATTGAAATTGGGGCTGTTAAAATTAAAAATGGTGAGATAACAGGACGTTTTGATGAACTTATTAATCCTTTTCGTAAGTTACCTACTAAAATAGTTGAACTGACTAATATAACTGATGAAATGTTACAAGATAAAGATTCTGAAGAAAATGTAACTAAAAGATTTTTAGAATTTGTTGGGGATGCTCCGATGGTTGCTCATAATGCTAAATTTGATATTGGCTTCATTAGTGCAGCGATGACCAAATACCATTTAGGGGAATTTACTAATACAGTTTTAGATACAATGAGTATGGCAAGAATGCTTTATCCTAACTGGCGTAATCATAAACTTTCAACTTTAGTAAAGGAATTACAAGTGCCTTGGGATGAATCAGCTCACCATCGAGGCGATTATGATAGTGAAGGAACAGCAATTGGCTTTTATAAAATGGCGAAAACGTTATCTAATGGTAATATTGAAACTACAAAAATGTTATATGATTCTGTAGACCAAGAAGCTTTATTAAAATATTCAAGACCTTTTCATATGTCAGTTTTAGTTAAAAATAAAGTTGGTTTAAAAAATTTATTTAAATTAATTAGTTTTGCTAATACTAAATATTTATATAAAGGTGATCAATGTAAATTACCACGTGATGAGTTAAATAATTATCGAGAAGGTTTAATTTTTGGTAGTGGTTGTGTCAATGGGGAAATTTTTGAAGCTGCTTTTACCAAAGAAGATGAAGAACTTGCTAAAATGATGCAATATTATGATTATATTGAAGTTCAACCTCCAGAAGTATATTCTTATCTTACCCAAATGGAATCAAGTTCAGTTAAGAGTATGGCTGATATTTATGGCCATTTAAAGAAAATTGTTCGGGTTGCTGAAGAAGCAGGGGTAATGGTTTGTGCTACAAGCGATGCACATCATTTAACGCGAGATGATAAAATTTATCGAGAAATTATTATTAATCAAAAATTCAATGGTAAACTTCATCCTTTAAATAGAAGAGGTGTCGATGTTCCAGATATGCACTTTTATACCACTGATGAAATGCTAGAAGCTTTTGCCTTTTTAGGTCCCGAAAAAGCTCAAGAAATTGTGGTTACTAATACTAATAAAATTGCCGATATGTGTGAAATTGTCGAAGTAATAATTGAAACAGGTGGTGTTCCATTCTCACCAAAAATTGAAAATTCCAAAGAAATTGTCGAAGAAATGGTTTATACTAAAGCAAAAGATTGGTATGGTGATCCATTACCAGATAATATTCGGGAACGGATTGAACAAGAATTAAAAGGAATTATTGGTGGTGGTTTTGACGTTATTTATTTAATTGCTCAAAAATTGGTTAAAAAGAGTAATGATGATGGTTTCTTAGTTGGTTCCAGAGGGTCAGTTGGTTCTTCATTTGTCGCTACAATGATGGGAATAACAGAAGTTAATCCTTTACCTAGTCATTATCGTTGTCCAAAATGTAAGCATTCAATTTTTAAGGATGAAAATGGCGAAGATTTAGCAATTAAATATGGAATTGGTTTTGATTTACCTGATAAAGATTGTCCAAAATGTGGAACGAAAATGATTAAAGATGGCGAAGATATGCCATTTGCGACTTTCTTAGGTTTCAATGCTGATAAAGTTCCTGATATTGACCTTAATTTCTCAGATTTAAACCAAGCAGCAGCCCATGAATATACCAAAGTATTATTTGGAGAAGATAATGTTTATCGAGCTGGAACAATTGGAACGGTTGCGGATAAAACAGCTTATGGTTTTGTTAAGGGTTATTGTGAAGATAAAGGAATTGTAATGCGTAATATTGAAATTGAAAGATTAGCAGCCGGTTGTGTTGGTGTTAAAAGAACAACAGGTCAACATCCAGGTGGTATCGTAGTTATTCCTGGTTATATGGATGTTTATGATTTTACTCCTTATCAATATCCAGCTGAAGATGTTGATGCCGCTTGGCGAACTACGCATTTTGATTACCATGCTATTGATCAAGATGTTTTAAAACTTGATATTTTAGGTCATACTGATCCAACTCAACTTAGAATGTTGCAAGATTTAACGGGTATTGATGTTAAAACAGTACCATTTGATGATAAAGAGACAATGGGATTGTTCTTATCACCAGAACCTTTGGGAGTTACTAAAGAACAAATTATGAATGATACTGGTACGCTCGGAGTTCCGGAATTTGGTACTCCATTTACGATTGGGATGCTTAAAGATACTAAGCCCACAACCTTTGGCGAACTTATTAAAATATCAGGTTTATCACACGGGACAGATGTTTGGCTTGGTAATGCTCAAGATTTAATTAAAAAAGGTGTAGTACCTTTTAAAGAAGTTATTGGTTGTCGTGATGATATTATGGTTTTCTTAATTCAATGTGGGATGGAACCAATTAAAGCTTTCAAAATTATGGAATTTGTTAGAAAAGGTAAAGCTTCAAAAGATCCAGAAGGATGGAAAGCTCATAAAGCAACGATGCAAGAGGCAGGTATTCCTGATTGGTATATTGAATCGTGTGAAAAGATTAAATATATGTTTCCAAAAGCCCATGCTGCTGCCTATGTAATGAGTGCTTTTCGAATTGCTTACTTTAAAGTTCATTATCCTGCTGAATATTATGCTTCTTATTTCTCAACTCGTTTTGATGATTTTGAAATTGAAACGATGATTAAAGGTTATGATGCAATTAAGATGCGGATTGCCGATATTATTAGTAAAGGTTATGAAGCAACTAGTAAAGAAACATCTCTTTTAGAAACTTTGAAATTGGCTTTAGAAGCAACTGCTCGTGGTTTTAAATTCGGTAATATCGATATTAAGAAGAGTCAAGCTAAAAATTATGTTATTGCTGAAGATGGTAAAACTTTAATTTCGCCTTTCTGTGTTTTAGATGGTTTAGGTGGAGCAGTAGCTAATCAAATTGTAGAAGAAAGAAATAAAAAAGCCTTTTATTGTATTGAAGATTTTCAAGAAAGAGGTAAAGTTAATGTTTCAACTATGGATAAACTTCGCAACCTAGGTGTTTTTGAAGGAATGCCTGAATCAGCTCAATTAAGTTTGTTTTAAGGATGTATACGCTACATCCTTAATTTTCTTCTTTAATCACTAATTCATTTATGTTATAATTTTAATGGTTTATAAAAAAGGATTTGGTGGCTATATGGATAATTTTATTCCGGATATGTATGCACAAAGTATTTATACTATTAATTATAAAAAATTAAAAAAAAGAGGTATTAAATGTTTATTGTTTGATTTAAATAATACTCTTGCTAGTTATGAAGTTGATTATCCCTCTGATAAACTTCGCGAACTAATCTTTGAATTAGAAAAAGATTTTAAAGTTATTATAGTTTCGAATAGTAATAAAAATAGAATTAGACCTTTTAAAGAAAAATTAAATATTGATGCTTCGTTTTCATCCAAAAAACCTTTTTCTAAGAAGTTTAAAAAAATCATGCAAATGTATAATTTTAAAGATGTCGATATTGCTATGATTGGTGATGAACTTTTAGCAGATATCTATGGTGGTAATCGAATGGAATTTACAACTATTTTAGTTAATGCAATATCAGATAATGAACCATTTTTAAATCGTTTAATTAGAAAATTAGAAAGAAAAATTTATAAAAAATTAGCGCAAAAAGAAATATTAGTAAAGGGAAAATACTATGAATAAATGTAGGGGATGTGGAATTACTTTACAAAATAAAGATGCTAATTTATTAGGATATACTAAAGATTTGACTAATAAGTATTGCGAAAGATGTTTTAAAACTATTCATTATAATATTGAAAGAAAAGTAAATAATATTGATAATGAAAAAATTATTGCTAAAATTAATAAATTGGGTTATTATACTATTTTTCTTACAGATTTTTTAAGTATTAATGCAAAACTGATAGCCGTTTTTAAAAGTATTCATAATCCGAAAGCATTAGTTATTAATAAATGTGATTTAATTCCCGATAATTTAAAATTAGAACATTTAGAAATTAATTTAAAGAAAGTTTATGATATAGAAAATCCAATCTTTTTTATCAGTGCTAAAAATAAAATGTATTTAGAAAGAATTAATAGTATAATAGCAACTTTTGAAAAAGTTATCTTTTGTGGGGAAACATCTAGTGGTAAAAGTACATTGATTAATATGATTACTAATAGTAATTTAACAACTAGTAAATATAATAATACCACTTTGGATTTTATTAAAATTAAAAAAGATAATTATTTAATCTATGATACCCCAGGATTATTTATTACTAAACAAGGATATGATAAAATAAAAGTGGTTATTAAGAAATTGAGTAATGATTTTACTTTAACAATTGGGAATTTAAAACTTAGAGGTCAAGGTAATTTAACTTGTTTCTTAGCTAGTGATATTCCAGTATTTAGTAAGAAAGAAGTAGTGAATTTAAATAAGGAGTTGACTATTAAAAAAGCTAGTGATCTTATTTTAGAAAAAGGTTTTATCTTTAGTAAAGGAAATGCCCAAATAAAAATTAATAGAGATATAGAAATAAGAGATTCGATAATAAAGTAAAGTAGTAATGGTGGTTTAAATGAGTGTTATTAAAGTAATGAGTGAAAATTTAGCTAATAAAATAGCAGCGGGAGAAGTTGTCGAAAAATGTGCTTCGGTCGTTAAAGAATTAGTGGAAAATTCCATTGATGCCAAAGCGATGATTATTAAAGTTAATTTACAAAAAGGTGGCTTAGAAGAAATAAGTGTAATTGATGATGGAATTGGGATGGATGAAGAAGATGCCACTAAGGCATTTTTAAGACATGCAACTAGTAAAATTTATAAAGATGATGATTTATTTTTTATTGATACTTTAGGATTTCGAGGTGAAGCTTTACCATCTATTGCTAGTGTTTCTGAAGTGGTATTAGAAACGTGTCAAAATAGTGTGGGAACTAAAATCCATATAAAGGGTGGAGTTATTTTAGAAAAAAGTAAAGCAGAAGCTCGGCAAGGAACTAAAATAACAATAACTAATTTATTTTATAATACACCAGCACGGTTAAAATATTTAAAATCTGAACAAACTGAGTTAGCTAATACAACTGCTTTTATTGAAAAATTAGCTTTAGCTAAACCCAATATTGCTTTTACTTTAACAAATAATGGTAATACAGTTGTTAAGACTAGTGGTAGTAATAATTTACTGAAATGTATTCATGAAATATATGGTTTACAAATATCTTCTAAGATGCTGCCAATTGATGCTATTAATGATGACTTTACTATTAAGGGCTATGTTTGTAAACCAGAAATATTAAAATCTTCCAGAAGTCATATGGTTACTTTTATTAATGGTAGAGTAGTTAGAAATAATGATATAAATAAAGCGATTAATGATGCTTATTATACTTATAAACCAGATGGTAAATATCCTGTTGTAGTTATTAATATTGAAGTAGATCCTACTTTAGTTGATGTTAATATTCATCCGACTAAACAAGATGTTAAAATTAGTAAAATAACTTCTTTATATAATTTGCTTTATGAAACAATCAAAGATGCTTTATATGCTAATTTATTAATTCCTGATGCGATTAAGAGTACTGATGGAAAAGATGTAAAAGAAATAAAAGATAATTTTATTCCTATAACTGATTTTAAAGAAAGTGTGACTCAAAGTGATAATCAACTTACTTTTGATTTAGCTGAAGATATTCAAGAAACAGTAGTTAATGAAGAATTTAAAAGTTTAGTTTTATATCCGGTTGGTTTATGTCTTGGAACTTACATAGTTTGTGAAAATGATGAAGGAATTTATTTGTTAGATCAACATGCTGCTCAAGAAAGAGTTAATTATGAAAATTATTTAAATGCTTTAAAGAATGAAAAAATAAATATTACTGATTTATTAATTCCTATTAGTGTTGAACTTTCGCAAAGTGAGTATTTAGCCTTTCAAAATCATGCTGACGTGTTTACAAAAATGGGATTTGTTTATGAAGAATTTGGAATAAATACAATTCTTATTAAAAGTCATCCGACATGGCTTAAAACTGGTTACGAAGAAGAACAGACTCGTAAAATAATTGATTTAATAATTAATCTAGGCCGTGATTTTGATCCTATTCGTTTTCGAGAAAATGTGGCAATTACTTTAGCTTGTAAAATGGCGATAAAGGCTAATGAACATATCTCTATGTTAGAAATAGAAGGATTACTTAAAAATTTAGTTAAATGTGATAATCCTTATAATTGTCCTCATGGTAGACCTACTATTATTAAGTTTAGTATTTATGATTTAGAAAAGATGTTTAAAAGAGCTATGAATTAAAAAGAACAAACTTAATCTTTTTAAGAATGAGTATGTTCTTTCTTTTTTTCATATTTTATCATTTTGGAATGAGGATAAGGTGTTCTTTCATCAGTTCGACATAATAAATAATCAGTACTCGTATTATAAAATGAAGCTAATTTATCTAATTTTTCAATAGGTATTGTATTAATTCCCGATTCATATCTACTATATTGTGGTTGTGTAACTTTTAAAAATCTTGCTATTTCGCCTTGAGAAATATCCTTATCTTCTCTAATTTCTTTTAAACGTAAAATATCCATAAATTACCACCACTTTTATTTTACTTTATTAAATTCTTGAATATCTTTAATTATGCATTTTACGTATTTTTTAAATATTTTTTTGTTATATAATATGAACAACTAGTTTTAAATATTAGAAAATTGATTAAAAAAATGTAACATTATAATCGCCAAAACCGGAAGTGAAACACTGCCAAAACCGGAAGTAAATATAGACAACAATTAGTTATTATGTTAAAATTAACAATGAAAAGAGGGTAAAAATGGAAAAATATATACCAAGAATTTATGATGATATAATTAGTGAAAAATTAAGAATGTATGGGGCTGTTTTAATTATTGGTCCAAAATGGTGTGGCAAATCAACAACTGCTAAACAAATAGCCAAAAGTGTTTTAGAATTACAAAATCCTAAAACACGAAATAATAATTTAGAAATTGCCAAAGTTAGACCCGATTTATTATTGGAAGGTGAAAAGCCTCGTTTGATAGATGAATGGCAAGATGCTCCGACAATATGGGATGCTATAAGATATGATGTTGATAATACGGGCTTAAAAGGGCAATATATATTAACTGGTTCCTCAACTCCACGAGAAAATGAACCATCGCATACCGGAACCGGTAGAATAGTTAGAATATTAATGCGTCCGATGAGTTTGTATGAATCCAAAGAATCAACAGGAGAAGTATCTTTAAATGATTTATTCAATAATGTTAAAGATATAAAAGGTATTTCCCAACAAGAATATGAAGATATTGCTTATTTTTGTGCTAGAGGTGGTTGGCCAGAAACATTGTCAGTTAGTAAAGAGGATTCTGTAAAAATTGCGCGTGATTATTTAGATTCGTTAATTGCTAATGACATAAATAAAGTAGATAATATAACTAGAAATCCGAGTAGATTGAGAACAATTTTAAGAAGTTTAGCTAGAAATATATGTACAACTGCGACAATTACGACAATAAAAGAAGATACTTTATATAATGATACGCAAATTTCTGAAAAAACGATAATTGATTATTTAAATACTTTAGATAAATTATATGTTATAGATAATGTTGAAGCTTGGCAACCAAAGCTTAGAAGCAAAACTGATATTAGAACAAGTGTTAAAAGAAGTTTTATTGATCCATCATTAGCGGTGGCATCCCTTAGGGCAACTGATAAAGATCTTTTGAAAGATTTTAATACTTTTGGTTTTATTTTTGAAGCGCTTTGCTTAAGAGATTTAAAAATTTATGCGCAAAAATTAGATGGTGATGTTTATTATTATCGTGATAAAAACAATTTGGAATGTGACGCAATAATTCATTTAAGAGATGGAAGATGGGGTGCTATTGAAATTAAATTAGGATCCGATGAAAGCATAGAATTAGCTTCTCAAAATTTATTGAAATTAACAAATGTTATAGATGTTGAAGAAATGAATAAGCCATCATTTTTAATGGTATTAACCGCGGGGAAAATAGCTTATAAAAGAGAAGATGGAGTATATGTAGTACCAATTACTACATTAAAAGATTAAAAATAAAATTATCTTTTTTAATAAGCCATTATTTTACTGTTAAACATTAGTTAAAATGATACCGATTTTTAAATTTATAATATTATAAGAAACAAAGGCAAGCTTTGTTTATG
>CANQTA010000037.1 GCA_947626655.1 uncultured Bacilli bacterium | reverse complement strand
CAAGGTATATTCTATCATACTATTAATGGGACATTTTAAAAAAATCTTTATGGGACATTTCTAAAAAGGATTAACAAATTTGGGTGAAGATATTTACAGAAGAACATAAGTATGATACAATGGATATACGGGGTAGTTTGGTTTCGACATGTAAAAACTAGAAATGATTGCAAGTGGTAGGCATACCTAAAATGCACAAAAAAATAAATAACGAAAGTTATTCTTTCGCTCCAGCATACGCTTAATAGTTAACGCGTAGGAGCACTTTATATTTACCTCTCTTATAGGGTTTATATAAGGTTCATTTATATAAGATATATTGTTTTATTTGATTAATGTAAAATAATGAATATTTAATTAATCTTGTTATATAGAAAATGGGTTGGAGTTGTCTATATAATAAAATAAATTCCAACTAAACTTGTAGATATTGTTTTATAGATTACATTGGACACGAGTTCGACTCTCGTCTACTCCACCATTTTGGGTTTTAACAATTTTTTAATTGATTATGATAAATTTTAGAAAGAAAAAATAATGATGGTTGAAAAAGAAATAATTAAAGAGAATCGTTTGAAATTGGCTAATTTAAGAAAAGAACGAGCTAAAGATATAAAGGGTAGTAAAAAAATGTTTCAAGTTTTGGATTGCTATACTTTAAAATCTCTTTATGAGAGTGATAAAAAAGTGGATATCACGAAGTGGTTAGGAAGAAAAAGTCAAGTTACTAAAACATCGTTTGATAAACAAAGATTAGTTCATGGGAAAAATAATAAATTATATTTTTTAGATTACTATTATATTAATAATATTAAAAAAACGATTTTAAATAATCGTTAATTTTTACTAAATATCGTAACTTTATCTTTTTTATCTATAGAAAGAAGAGTAATATTTTCTAATTTTTTATTTTTATCTTTTAAATATTTATTGAGCCAGGTTTTGGTTTTGCCGGCTTTTTTTAATTCGTCAATATTTAGAGTACCATCGACTATGATTAGATGATTTAAAGTTTGTTTTTTGCTATTTTTTTGAATATTATTTTTAATATCATTACTAGTTAAAGGTTGAGAATTACCTTTTAAAAGAATTGAAATATCACCAGATGGTTCTAAAATAGCACTGTCTAAATCATTAATATCAAAACAGCCTTTTAAACGACAATGTTCTAATAATTTGGCAACACTTAATTTAGCACTTTCTAAATTTTGATAATTGAAATTATTATTTTCATAAAGAATAAGTGGTTCACCATCCATAAGTTCCTCTACTTTATGATTATGAAATGCTAATAATGATGTTACATAACCAATGATAGCAAAGATAATTAAAGCAATTATGCCATCATAAAGTGGGGTATCAAGACTAATGATGCTGTCAGCGGCGATGGAACCTAAGGTAATACTTAAAATATAATCATATAAAGTTAAATTTTTAATTTGTTTTTTACCAAGAATTTTGACGATAATAAATAAGACAAGGAACATTATAATTGAACGAATGATAGTTTCCATTTTTAATCACCTAAAATTAATATGGCTTTTTTTATTTTAGATTATACCTTGAATTAAATTAACCCATTATTTGACCACCATTGTTATGAATTACTTGACCAGTTACATAGCTAGAATCATCGCTAGCTAAAAAGACAAAGGTTGGAGCCAGTTCATAAGGCATAGCTCCTCTTGCCATGGCTGCATCGGCTCCTAAAGAAGGGATCTTTTCTTTTACCCAACAGGCTGGTTGCAAAGGTGTCCAAAAATAGCCTGGGGCAATGGCATTAACACGAATATTTTTAAGTGCTAAGTTCCTGGCTAAAGCCCGTGTAAAACCAACGATGGCGCCCTTAGTAGTTACATAGTCAATGAGTTGTGGTTCACCAAAAAAGGCGGTAACACTAGATAAATTGATAATGGAGTCCCCACTATGTAAGTATGGTAGAACTGCTTTGGTTAGATAAAACATGCCATATATGTTAACTTTCATAGTCCAATCAAATTGTTCATCGCTTATACATTCTAAGGAATCTTGTTGATATTGAACACCGGCATTGTTAACTAAGATGTTAATTTTACCGAATTTTTCAAGAGTAGCATCTACTATTTTTTGACAAAATTCTTTTTTAGTAATATCTCCTGATAAAAATAAGCATTCCCCTCCTAAAGATTCAATATATTCTTTAGTTTCTTTAGCATCGATGTGTTCATCATAATACGGGATGACTACTTTGGCACCTTCTTTAACAAATGCGATGGCGGCTGCTTTACCTAATCCACTATCGCCTCCGGTAATGATTGCTACTTTGTCTTTTAATTTGCCACTGCCTTTATAATTAGGATTGTCAAATATAGGCTTAGGTGTCATTAAATATTCCATTCCTGGTTGTTTATTTTGGGATTGTTCGGGTGCTAAAATAGTATATTTGGTACTTTGAATGCCCAAATCTTCAAAGTAATTATAAAATTTATTTCCATATTCATAATCTATATTCATGAATAACCTCCTTTTATACTATATGTTAGTTTAAAATATTGGTTAAAAAATCTAGTTTTATTTTTTAATTTATTTTATAATTATATAGAGGTGGAAAATGAAAGAATTAGTTTTAAAAAAATGTGCTTCTTGTGGGGCATTAGTAAAAGTTATTAAAGATTGTCATTGTGCGTGTGGCATACAATGTTGTGATGAAGAAATGGGAGAAGTTTTAGCCAATTCAAGTGATGGTGCCAAGGAAAAACATGTGCCAGTTTATAAAAAAATGGGTAATGAGTTAGAAGTAACTGTACCTCATGTAATGGATGATGATCATTATATAGAATGGATTATGTTAGTAAATGATGAAACGGAAGAGATAAGATATCTAAATCCGAAGATTGAGGCAAAAGTAATTTTTCCATATACTGAAGGAACTTTATATGCTTATTGTAATAAACATGGTTTATGGAGTAAAAAAATTGAGAACTAATTTAGTTCTTTTTTGTTGGTTTCATAATAGGAAATTTTTTAGATAAATACTCATTAGTATAAACTTTATCACAGTATGAACCGATGAATGTTAAGGGTTGGACATTTTTTTCACGTAAGGACATCCTTAAAAAAGCTGTGTAAGTTAAAGAGATATCTAAAATAAGAAATATAAAAAAACAATAATAAATAATGTTACTAATTATTAGTGGTATTTTATCAATTAATTTAATAATTAAGGGATATATAACTTTGATAATAAAAATACCTCCTAATCCCCAGATAACCATATAAGGGATAGTTGTTCTACCATTAATATTTAAAATGTATTTACTATAATTCCAAAATTCGATACCAAATACTTTATCGTAAATAAAATGTTCGATAAATTCAACACTACCACTAATGATACTAGCAAGTAACCAAGTTTTAAAAAATCCTCTTTTTTGGTAGTTAGGACCTAAAAAAATAATAAAACTAGCAAAACCAAAGCCGTAAATAGGATTAAATGGACCATATAAGAGACCTTGTCTACTAGAAAATTCTTGATGAATAATAAAATGGAGTATTTCTTCATAAAAGGTTCCAAAAAGACAACCAATTATAAAAAATATGAAAATCATTTTAAAAGAGTAATGGTTACAGAATTTTTGAGTATTTTTATTTTTCATATTTATATTTTGGAGCTAAAGAGTTAATTTATACATAATAAAGGAACTTTAACGGTTTAAATATAATTAAATACTAATTTTGTAATTTCTAATAGTTTTTCTTTTCGAGGTTATTCTTGTATATTTGTTTAAAACATTATAAAATATATTTAGGTGGTAGAGATGGGTAAAGTTTATGACAGAGTAATTAGATTTAAAAGTAAATTTCCAGGAGGTATTGCTTGGCGAATAGCTAAACATGCTAAAGTAGTTGATGATTTTATTGATACAGATGAAGAAGTAATATATGCTTTTTGTGCTCAAAAAAATCATAAAATTAGTGAAATATTTAATACTTATGCAATTGCAGTTACTAATAAAAGAATATTATTAGGTCGTAAAAGATTATTGTGGGGAAGTTTTTTAAGCTCTGTAACGCCAGATTTATATAATGATATGCAAATATATAAAGGATTAGTATGGGGAAGAATTACTATTGATACAGCTAAGGAAATAATTACATTATCAAATTTACCTAAAAAATCATTAGATGAAATAGAAACCACTATTAATGATTTTATGATGGAAGCAAAAAAGAAGTATCAAAATGCGAAAGAATATTAAACTCATAAATTTTATT
This sequence comes from uncultured Bacilli bacterium, assembly GCA_947626655.1. Classification (GTDB taxonomy): domain Bacteria; phylum Bacillota_I; class Bacilli_A; order RF39; family UBA660; genus SIG200. The sequence continues at coordinate 10,056 of CANQTA010000037.1, read as the reverse complement.
TTAATTTTAGTTATTTTGTTTATTATTTATGTAGTGGTGACTTTTAGAAGTCAAGATTATAATTTGGAATATCAAGTAAATCATTTAAATATAAAAGAAGTTTATACTAAAAATGATAAATATTATACATTTTATGTTAGTAAAGATTCGTTTACTTATCCTTTTAAGATTCAAAGTAAATATTTAAGAAAAAGGAAATTAATCAATGATATAGAAGTTATTGCTAAGCAAGAAGAAGAATGTTTACTACCTAAAAGTGATTATTTAACATTTGATTATTTATGTAGGAATAATCAAGAATTTTATGAAGGCTATTTAAGTGAAAATTTAAATATTACTTTTAAAAAAATTGCTAAATTAGATAAAACATTTCAGAATATTAAAATAAATTATTTAAATAATAAAGTTTATCTTTTATATAATTATAAGGGGTTCTATTATTTAAATGGTAAGCAATTTTTGAATATTAAATTGTTTAATAAAGATGTATATAATATTAACTTAATTTATCAATTAGCTAATTATTTAGTAGTACCTAATTATAATGAAGAGCATTATTTTAGTAGTTTTTATGTATTAAATATGCAAGATGGTAAATATAAAGAAATAGAAAGTGATTATGAAATATATTTTGATAGTATTTTTTTAGGGGATTATAAAAATAAAATTTATTTGCTGGATAAAAAAATGAAAAAAGAATACACTATAGATATTAAGAAAGAAAAAATACAGGAAGTAGATTTACAAGTATTAGAAAATAAGAAAATGGTAACAAAAACATTTAATGAAATTGTAAGTAATAATTTAGTTTTTTATCCAAAAAATGTTAATAACTATGAACTTATCAACAATATTTTATATAAGAAAATAGATAATATAAAAATAAAATTGAGTAATAAAGAAGTATCGAAAATAATTAAAAATGATGAAGATACAGTTTATTATTTAGTTAATGAAGATTTGTATATGTATAATAATGATTGGGGAGAAGTGTTGCTTTTAAGTAATTTTGAGTGGAATTTTAACGATAACAATATGATTTTTTTAAACTAATAACATATTTTGGGTTTTTACATACTTTATATTAGAGGTGTGAAAAATGTTTGAAAGTTATTGTTTAGGTAAAGATGAGAGCTTAGAAGATGTTGCTCAAAAATATAATACATCAGTTAAAGTTTTACAAGATATTAATAATTTATATTATTTAGATGGTCTTAGAGAAGGGATGGAATTAGTAGTACCAACTGAATCAAAAGATTATTTTAATTATTATGTAGTGGAAAAAGGAGATAGCTTATATGCCATATCCAAAAAATATAATATTAATCCGGAACTTTTAGCAAGTATGAATGGGCTTAATATGGATGATTATATATATCCTAATCAACAATTATTGATTCCTAAAAGTGGTTATTCTTATTATATAACAGCTGAAGGAGATACAATTGATGAAGTTATTAAAGTTTTTAATAGTAATAAAGATAAATTTTTAAATGAAAATGGTACTATATATTTGATGGCTGGTCAATTGTTGGTAAATAAAAAATAAAATTAGAAACTAGAAATATGTTAAGTATTATCTAGTTTTATTTTTTGCTAACTATACAAAATAAAAACTTTTTGTTAAAATTATAGTGGGAGAATAATTATGATATTTAGAAAACCTTATGCTTTTTTAATTAAATATTTTAGATTAATAAATATGGTGTTAGCAGTTTTAGCCATGTATATTTCTTATCGTAGTTATCAAATTATTGGCTTTTTCAATGATTATATTGATAGTAATTATTTAGGTTTTTATTATGAAGGGTTTGCTAATAGTTATGTTTCTTCTTTTGTATATTTCATTATTATTTTAATTATTTTGGGTTTAGGAGGAATTCTTTTACTTTTAATAAATAAGAAAAAACCTATTAAAACTTATTTAGTTTCAGCTGGTTATTATATTTTATTTTTTATCTTTTTAATTTTTATTAGAAGTATTTTAGTTACTTTGGAAACAAGTGTTATTAATGCTGAAACAGCAAGAATATATCGGGATTTATCAATTATTTCATTTATTCCTCAGTTTGTTTTAATTATTTTGTTTTTGATTAGAGCTTTTGGTTTTAATTTAAAGAGTTTTAATTTTCAAGAAGATATTAAAGATTTAAAAATAACAAGTGAAGATAGTGAAGAAGTTGAAATAACTTTTAATAGTGATAATACTAAGTTATTACGTAATATTCGGCGTTTTATTAGAGAATTTACTTATTATGTTAAAGAAAATAAGTTTGTGTTTAGTGTAATATGTGTTTTACTAGTAGTGGGAATAGGTTTTTTAATATATAGATCTTTGCCAACTGTTTTGGATAAGAATTATCGCCAAGGTGATACTTTTGTTGTTAGTGGAATTAATTTTAAAATTGAAGATAGTATTGTAACTAATTTAGATTATAAAGGTGATGTAATTAGCAAAGATAAATATTATGTTGTAGCTAGATTATATGTTGAGAATAATACTAACGAAGATTATAATATAAATCTTGATAATTTTCGCTTGGTATTAAATAAAGATTATGTCTATCCGACTAGAGAAAAAAGTTTTAATTTTATTGATTATTCGAAAGATGCGCTTGGGACAAAAATTAAGTATGGTAAAAGTGCTTATTATACTTTAGTTTATGAAATTAATCCAAAAGATTTGGCTAAAAATTATGATATTAAAGTTAGTGATGGAGTTCAATTTGCCAATGGGTTACAAGTAGGGAAGTTTAATTATATTGCTATAACACCGACGTTATTGGACCGAGTAACCACAGTAAGAGAGTATCAATTAAATGATAAAGTTTCTTTAGCTAGTTCTAATTTAAATAATACTTTTTTGAAAGTTAAAAATAGTGAAATATGTGATAAATATATTTATGATTATGAAGTTTGTCAAAATGATGAGTGTATGACTTATAAAGATCAAATAAGTGTAGATGTATTAAAAAATGATAAGACATTATTAATATTGGGTGTTGATTTTGAATTAGATCAAAATATACCTTTTTATACTGCTAATTCTAATATTTCTTCTTTTGCTAATAACTTTTTAAAAATTAGATATTTAAAAGATAGTAAAACGGTTTATAGTACGGTTAAAAATGTGACACCAAGTAAACTTAAAAATACAATTGTTTTGGAAGTTACTAAGGAAGTTAAAGATACGCATAATTTGGATTTAGCAATTATTGTACGTAATAAAGAATATATTATTAAATTAAAATAATTATTTATCTATTTCATTTAAGAAATCGGGATTATTTTGAAGTATTTTGTAATAGCAGATTAGAAGTCTATTATAAAATGCTTTTTTATTTTTAAAGTATTTAAGAGGAATAATGGAAGTTATGAAACACCAACGTAAAAATTTTTTTTCAATGGGTTTGACAATTTTGAAATAATATAATTCCATATTGATAATCACTGTTCCTTGTATGTATATTATACCATAAACAGGACATAATAGTTACCGGACATATGATGCTATTTTTGAAAAAATAATATTGGTGATTGTTATGGCAACTTTTAAGAGAGAGTTTGAATTTAAAAATGATATAAGAAAAAGAATATCAGAAAATATACGTAAATATCGGTTGGAAAATAAAATTACCCAAGAGCAATTGGCTTTAGATGTGGGAATATCATATGATTTTATGCGTCGAATTGAGTTTACTAAAGGGGCAGTGGGATGTTCTATTGATACGTTATATAAAATATCGGTAGTGTTAAACACAAGAATTGACAAATTTTTTCTTTAGTTTGTGTTATAATATAAATGGTGATAGAAATGCAAGAGAAGTATATTGAATTGTTATTAAAAAGATGTTTAAAAGTTAATCAAAAAACACCTTTATTTATTAGTTATAATAAAATTATTTATGAATTTGTTAAAAAAGTGCAAAAATATGCAGAAAGTTTAGGAGTTAAAGATATTTACTTAGATGAAACTGATTCTAATTTAGTCCATTATACTTTAGAAAATTATTCTTTAGAAGAAATAGAAAGATGTGCTTTATTTAATGCTAGTGTATGGGATGAATATGCAAAGAAAGATGCAGCTTTTTTAATGTTAGATAGTAATATTCCGCATATAATGGATGATATTGATGCATCGAAAGTGGCTTGTGCAGCGATGGTGAGAAGTAAAACAAAACCAGTATATAAAGAAAGACAATTAAAAGGTGAAATTGCATGGTGTATTGCATGTGTTCCAAATCCGTTGTGGGCCAAAGATTTATTTAAAGATGTTAAAGATCCAGTAAATAAATTTTGGCATACTTTGGGGAAAATTTGTTATTTAGATGAAGAAGATCCTATTTTATTTTGGAATCAAGAATTGATGAAAAGAAAGAAAGTACAAGATAAATTAAATGCATTAGAGATAACTAAATTATATTACAAGAATAATTTAGGGACTGATTTTGAAGTAGAGCTTGGGCCTGAACATCTTTGGTCTTCAGCTAGTTCTGGCAAATGGATAGTTAATATGCCAAGTTATGAAGTGTTTACAACTCCTAATTATAAAAGTACCAATGGTGTTATTTATGCTTCTAAACCTTTGCTTTATGCTGGGAAAGAAATTACTGATTTTTATTTAAAATTTGCAAATGGGAAAGTAGTTGATTTTGATGCTAAAATGGGTAAAGATATTTTAAAAGAAATAATAGCTAGTGATGAGTATTCAGCTTTTTTAGGTGAAGTTGCTTTGGTCAATTATGATTCACCGATATCTAATACTAATTTGGTTTTTAAAAGTACTTTAATAGATGAAAATGCTTCTTGTCATGTAGCGCTTGGAAGTGGTTTTAATGAGTGTATTAAAAATGGTGAGGAAAAATCTAGTAAGGAATTGTTAAAGTTAGGAGTTAATCCTTCTAATAATCATGTTGATTTTATGATTGGAACTAAAGATTTGTTGATAGAAGCCGATACTAATAAAGGAAGAATAACAATTATGAAAGATGGTAATATTGTTTTATAGACCGAGCTGGTCTTTTTTTTGTTGCATATTTAAAGTTAAATTAGTATAATATCAATGTGAGGAAAAGGGATTTATTATGTTTAAAAATAAAAAATTAATTGGTATTATATTAGTTGGAATAATTTTGGTGGCAGTAGTTGGTATATCTTTAATTTTTGGGTTTAAAAAAGATACTTCTAAAAATAATGTGGAACATCAAAAAGTTAGTCAAACTTTATATATTAAATTAGATACATATTTAAAAATTATTTATCAAAAAGAATATGATAAGTGTGATGATAAAATATGTAGTGATGTGGAATTAAAAGTAGTGGATTATGAAGTATTAGATAAAGATAATAAAACTTATGATAATTTAGAAATAAAAGATAAAAGTTTAGAAGAAGCTTTAGATGATATTTATAATTTAGTAAAAGAAGAAAATAGGGAAGAAATAAAAGTATATAGTAATGATGCCGATTTAAAAAAAGAAGATTTAGGTAGTCACTTTAAAGATAAAGTAGATATAGTTTATAATGAAACTTTAGATGAAGATGATGTTTTAAATAATAATGTGGTAAAAGAATGTAAAGTAATGTTTGATAGTAATGGTGGGAGTTTAGTTAAAAATCAAGCAGTTAAAGAAAATGGGCAAGTTATAAAGCCAGAAGATCCAGTTAGGGATGGTTATACTTTTAAAGAGTGGACTTATAATGATAAAGCTTATGATTTTCAAACTAAAGTTAATGAAGATATTACTTTAAAAGCTAGTTGGGAGAAGAAAAAAACTAGTAGTGGTTCTTCAACAAATAAACCAGCTAGTAATAGTGGGAGTAGTAATAATAAAATAGAATCGACAGTTGATAAAATTAATTTAAATGAATATCCGACTTCTATTATTGATTTTAGAAATTATACCCAACCAATTTATTATTATTATTTTACTAATTTGGGAGAAGTATTTCCTGAATTAGCGGGTAAAACCGAAATTAAAATTAGTTGGGAAGATGAAGATGCTAAAGAAGTAGGTTGTGATATTAGAATAGATGAATGGGCTGCTAAGTTTTCGCAATTAACTTTTGATACGGCTAAAGAAAATAATGCTAAAACAATTTTAGAAAATATTAATAATAAAAACTATCGTGGGGTTAAATTTGAGGGTTCTGTTGGTTTTAAAATATTAACTTTTGAAGAAAATCATGGTATTAATTATCGATATGAATATATATCTTTTAATAAAAATCCATTTGCAAATTTATATAATGGACTAGAAAGTGTTCGGAAAAGTTTAAATCAAGAAATAACTAGTTTTACTAGGGATGCCATTGAAGTAATTTATCCTGGTTATGGTGTTTATGGTAAATATGAAGCAGGATTATTAACAGAAGAAATGTGTGTAGAATATAATCTAGTTTGTGACCGGTGGTAATTATGAAGAAAATATTGTTGATAATAGGAATAGTTTGGCTTTTATTAAAACCAAATGTTGGTTATGCGGCAAGTAATCCATATCCGAAAACCCAAACATTTGAGGGAGTTGTTAGTACACCTTGTACAAGAGTTGCTTGGCAAGAAGTTTATGATCGGTTAGGAATTGCGTTGCCTAGTTGGGGAAATGCTGTTGATTGGTATCGGAATGCTGCTAATGCGGGTTATCAAGTAGGTATGGAAGCAAAAGCCAATTCGGTTGCAGTTTATTCAGGTTATTATGGTTATGGTCATGTTGCTTTTGTTGTTTCTGTAGATGAAGAAATGATGCATTTAGTAGAAAATAAGGCAAGTGGCGAAGGAAAAATGGAAACTAATCGTAGTAAAGGCATTGGCTCGGGGGAAGCAAGTGGCATTTATCTAATTGGTTTTATTTATGTTACGGAACCGAAAACTGCAACTAATTCTAGTTCTAGTTCTTCAAGCAGTTCTGCGACTTCATCTTTGTCTAGTAATAGTAGTTTAAAGAGTTTAGAAATTGCAGGTTTAGAATTTGATTTTCAAAAAGATGTTTATAGTTATAATTTAGAAGTACCTTATGAAGTGGAAAATATTAATGTTGTTGGTGAAGCTCAAGATAGTAAAGCTAATATTGATGGTTTAAAAGAATATCATTTAGAAGTTGGTGAAAATTATATCAGTATTAAAGTAGTAGCAGAAGATAAATCTTCTAGTATTTATAATTTATTGGTAGTAAGAAAACCAGAAGAGTTGGCAGATGAAAATGTTGATAAGGAAGACACTTTAGTAGAAAGTAAAGAAAAAGAAGCTGTTAAGAATTATGATAATAAAGGGACAATTTATTATTTGATAGCAATTGGGTTAGGAATAATAATATTAGGAGCGATAATTGTAGTAATTGTTACTAAAAGTAAGAAAAGAAAAAGAAAATAATAATTAAGTAAAAATAATTGAGGGTTTTCATGAAAAAAGGAAAATATTTTATAATTATAATATTGGTTTTACTGGGTGTTGTAATGCTTTGGTATTTTCATGATGTTAAAATTAATCAAGAAAGAAAATATTATGATATATGGAATATAATGCTAAATAAAGAATATCACATAAAAAGCATAAATAAATTAGTGGATTATAAGAATATAGCAAAAATAAATAATAAGTATTATGAGTTTCAAGGAAAGTATACTAATTTTTGGGATATTTTGAAAGAAGCTAAGATTAAATTAAGTATTAATGGTAACATGGTTCCACAGGGAATAGCTTTTTATGATAATTATATTTTAATTACAGCTTATGATGGGGATGCAGTGGTAAATTCTCGCTGTTATGTTTTTAATTTAATTGGTGAATTAATCAACGAAATTGATTTAAAAACTACTTCACATGTGGGGAGTATTGCTTATGATGCGATTAATGACTTCTTTTGGATTCCGGGTGAAGAGGGAAAATTATATGTTTATAAAGCAAGTGATTTTATAAAAAAATTAGAAGTGATACCTACATATGTATTGACTGGATTTAGCAAAGGGTTAGTGAATTATGAAGATAAAACAAAAGAACAAATATCTTATTTGTATGTATATAATGATTTAATTTTTGTTGGAAGTTTTGCCCAAAAGGCTAAAGGCAAAATGAAGGTTTATTTAATTAAGAATGATGATGGAAAAATTAATTTAGAGTTATTAAAAGAGTACGTTGTACCAAGTTTAGTGCAAGGAGTAACCATTTATGAAGAGGCTAATAAAAAATATTTGTTGTTAAGTAGGTCTTTTGGGAGAAAAAATGATTCAATATTAGAAGTATATGAATATAATGATAAATTGACGTTTACGAAAGAATCACGAAAAATTTATTATTTATTGCCACCTCTTTTGGAACAAATTACAGTTAAAAATAATGAATTGTATGGGATATTTGAATCTAATGCTAATAAATATAGTGATACTGTTGATAAAATTGAAGACATTTGTGTGTTTGATTTGCAAAAAATAATTGATTTTGAATAAATTATAAATGTAGTAGTAAATAGACTTTGTTTAAATTGACAAAGCTTTAATAGTAGTGTAGAATAATATTATTGAAAAGAAAATTGTTTCTTTTTAATGGAGCCGTAGCCAAGTGGCTAAGGCATGGCTCTGCAAAAGCTTGATCGCCGGTTCAAATCCGGCCGGCTCCTCCAGTTTTGTTTATAACTTGCATAATTACTAATTTTATGATATTATGTATTTAGCAAGAAAATTTGCATAAAATAAAAAGGGAACATTCAATATTGCGTGTTGAGTGTTGCCAATAAAGTTGGTTCCACCTAAATCAAGCTTGAGTTAGGTGGATTTCTTTTATATTAAAACTATAAATAGTAAGAATAGTAAAAGGAAGATAATTATTACTAAAGATAGAATTAAAAAATCCTTCTTGTTCATATTCTCGCCTCCCTTCAATTAAGAAGTTTGGCTCCACCCAACTTATTAAATGTTCCGGTAATAATTATACTATAAGTATAATTTGAAAACAAGTGAGCAATTATAAAAACGCAACAAAATTTTGTAAAATATGATATACTTATATTAGTTAGTAGTTATTACTACCTATTATTAAATATGAGAAAAGTTATTCTACTTCTTCTCTATAAGCTCTATTTTAAAATCTGTTCGAATTTTTCGAATATTCAAATATATTTCATCTCAAAATAGGGATGATTTTTTTCTATAAAAATTTCTATATGTTAAAATTTTTGTAAAAAACAAAATAATTGAAAAAACTAACAGATATTAACACTATTTGTATTTTATATGTTAAAATGTTATTAGTATTAAAAAAATAAATTGGCCAGAGATGTCTGACTAATTTTAAAAAGGAGCAATTATGTTAGAAAAAAATAATTTTGAAATGATTAAAGAAATTAAAGATATTATTTTGAGTAGTAGAAAAAAGGTAGCTTATGAAGTAAATAATACTATGTTATTTGCATATTGGAATGTTGGAAGAGTTATTGTTGAAAATGAACAGAATGGCAATATTAAGGCAGAATATGGAAAACAAATTATGAAAGAACTTTCTAAGGAATTAAGAAAAAGTTTAGGATCTGGATTTTCAGTTAGTAATTTATTTAATATGCGTAAACTTTATATTACTTATCCAAAATTCCAGACAGTGTCTGGAAAATTAAGTTGGTCTCATTATTGTGAATTATTAAGTATAAATAATGTTGATGAACGAAACTTTTATGAACAAGAATGCATTAATTCTAATTGGAGTGTTCGAGAATTAAAAAGACAATTAGAAACATCTTTGTTTGAAAGATTACTACTTTCCAAAGGAAAAAAGAATAAGAAAAAAGTTTATGAATTATCAAAAAATGGACAAATTATTAATTCACCTGAAGATGTATTAAAAGAACCTTATGTGTTTGAATTTTTAGGAGTTAAAGAAAATAAGCCAATTTTAGAAAACCATTTGGAGCAAAAGTTAATAAAGCATATTGAAGATTTTTTACTTGAATTAGGAAAGGGTTTTATGTTTGTTGGAACACAGCAAAGGATTACCTTAGGAAATACTCATTATTATGTTGATATGGTTTTTTATAATAAAATATTAAAATGTTATGTTTTAATTGATTTAAA
>CANQTA010000036.1 GCA_947626655.1 uncultured Bacilli bacterium | reverse complement strand
AAAGAAAAATTTCCATATGTAAAGCCAAAAGAAAAGAAACTGTCAAGAAATTAATTACTTAATTTCCCAACAGCCCCCTTTGTTAATTTAATGGTTCTTCTGAAGTTTCATCTTCAAGTTTTAGAAAATCAAGTTTATATAATCCTTCTTGATTTTTTTCAAATAAAGCACTTTCAATTCCAAGTTCTTCTAATTTTTCGTATGTTAATAATTCATTTTCTTCTAATCTCAAAACTTCTCTCAAAAGCCATTCTCCAAGTTCACTATTTGGATTAGACATAAGAGCTTTTCCTTTATCTTGACACAGTTTCATTGACATCGTTTTTCCGTTTGGCAAAGTAACATTAAATGGTGTATTTCTGTCCGGAAAAAAGTCACCATATTTTTCACGAATTTCTTTATTAAATGGAATATAAACTTCATTAATACCTCTTGTTCTTCCTCCAGCATTCCATTGATTTAATCCACTTTTTGGATATACAATCTTAACTCCATCTTTAACAGAATATAAAGGAATTATAGCTGTTTCATTTTCAGTAATCGTAACAATTGATCCAATCCCATTTCTTAAAACTTCAAATGGATTTATTGCCACTTCAATATACACATCATCATAATATTCTTCAGTATTAAATCTTTTCTGTAATACACTCTTAGAAATATTAAAATTATAATCATGTAATTCATCAGTAAAAATAATTGAAGATTCGTTTTCACTTATTATCCTAATATTATCAATGTTTATTTTAGCCATAACTTCTTCATAAAAATGAAATCCATTTTTATTTCTAATTACACAATGATAAATCATTTGATCTAATCCATAAGTAGCTATTGTAGATTCTATTCTTTCATTTCTTAATTCAGATATTTTTCTTATTTTATCAATACCATTTAAATTAGCATATGACTTTCTTGCTTTATTAAATTCAGCAATCTTTTGCCAAGTATGTTTATTTCCTTCAGTAAAGGTTTTAATTCCTATACCTATATTATCTAATTTAGCATCCGCAGTAACACATGATCTTGCAAGATTTTCAGCACCAAAACATTCACAATATAGATTTTCAGGAACTCGATAATCAAGCCAAGGGTCCTCACTATCACTAAATAATAGTGATAAAGATCCAATTAGTTTTAGATTGTTTTTATATTCTTCAAATTTAACAGTATCATAATCAATCAATTTCATTGTCAGTTTCCTCCATTGCTTTAATTATTTGTTTAGCAACTCTTTCAACTACCTCTACTGACACTGCATTTCCAGCTTGTTTATAAACCCTTGAATCACATAGTTCTTTTGGAATTTTAAAATCATTAGGAAATCCTTGAAGTTTTAAACATTCCATTGGTAATAATTTTCTAATTCTATTTTTATTATCAATGATTAACGGAACATTATGTCCACCCATTCCCATATTAGCTGTTAAAGTTGGACAAACCCCACCTTTATTTTCTCTAACATAAACTCTTCTATATTGATAAATTACATTTTTTTCTTTTATATTTTCTTTTAAAAAATCATAACATTTTTTATCTGATTCATATAAATATTTTTTATCTACATTTGCATTCCAATCGACTACTTTATCTATTGTGTTTGTTAATTTAACTTTTTCTGGCCATTTAAAATTATTAAAGTCTTCTTCATTTAAAAATCCAACAATAAAAATTCTTTCTCGATTTTGTGGTAAATTACCATACTCGCATGTATTAAGTATTTTTTCAGTAACAATGTATCCTGTTTCTTCAAGTTTATTTTTAATTACCACAAAAGTATTTCCCTTATCATGTGTTTTTAAATTTTTTACATTTTCTAAAAAGATAACTCGAGGTTTATTAGCATTCTCACTCATTTCTTTTACAAGTCGCATTATTTGGAAAAACATATTTCCTCTGTCATCCTCAAAGCCTTTACGATATCCGGCTATTGAAAATGGTTGACATGGAAAGCCACCTGTTAAAATATCAACTTTTGGAATATCTTTTCCATTTATATTACATATGTCATCAACAATTAAGTGTGTATCTTTGTGATTTAAATTAAATGTTAAGGCGCAATATTTATCAATTTCATTTGCCCATATTGATTTTGCTCCAGCATATTCGAAGCCATAATCAATTCCACCAATTCCAGCAAATAAACTAGCAATTTTATATTTACTCATTTTGCAACCTCCTATATTTCTAATAAAATTATAACATTAATTACTTAAAAAAGCAGCCTTTAACATACAAAAAAATTTATTTTAATTTCATTAAATGGTATACAAACGGTATATACTCCACTTATAAATGTATTAATTGAGTAAAGTAAATTTTCAATAAATTTTTCAATTTATTAATATGATACACTCTCACACCACCGCAATGCTGTCAACTTAAGAAAACATTGCAATCACATATTATACCTAATATTAGTAGAATACTTATTTCTTCTGCTTGTATACGGATTACGTTTAAATGATCTATTTGGATTTATTGCAACTAAATTTTTTTTTGCTTTTTCAATAATTATATTATAAAGTTCCATTTTTTTCTTTTTAGATTTAGCAAAAATCATTACAATTAAAATATTTTTTAACCATCCTGCCAATAGATTTATATTAGGCTTGTACTCATATTTTAAATCTTTCTTTTTCTGATTTAATTGAACTTTTTCATTTGCATCATGTTTGATATCTTGTAATAAATTAAATATATAAATTTGTGCATAAAAATCTTGTTCTATCGTTACTTTTGTTTTTCCAGTAAAATCTTCTATATGTAATTTATTTTTTAAAATATCATATCCAATTTCAATTTTCCATCTTTTAAAATAAGCATCTTTCATTTCTTTTTCAGGTATTATTTTTTCTGAAATGTTACTTAATAAGTATTCTATTTCACCTGTATCTAAAACTACTTTAGTCATTCTTATAGATATACTTTTTTTCTCTTTTAATTCTTTTCTTATATCTTCATCCTCTATTTTCCTAAGTCTATTGTTACAAGACAAATCTACCCATTCATCATTAGAAGTCATACTCCTTTTTTCTTTTTCATACATATTACAATTCTGTAATCTAAAAATATATTTAACACCTTTCTTTTCTAAAAACCAAATTAAATCAAGTCCTGGATATCCTCTATCAAATATTATTATACATTTTTTAAGATTTAAGATTTTTCCAGTTTTTTCTATATTATTTTTAGCTAGTCTCTTTTCTCCTTGTTCGCAATCAGTTATTATTGCATCTATCATAAATTCATTTTCTATATCATATATTCCTGATACTCTTGCTCTTGCTGACTCTCTTTGACCAGAACTATTTTTTTGAGTTTTAAAAAGTTTTCTTAATTCTTTTGTATTTGGAATTTCAAACATAGAACTATCTACAGCTAATACATAATATCCTTTATAAGTTTTTACTTCACTTTTAGAGTTTATATAAAAATCTTTTAAATAATCTTTATATAAATCTATAAATATTTCCGGTTTTAAATTTAGTCTTTGTTTTGAAAATGCTTGTTTACTTATGCTAATTTTATAAGAATTGTTTTTATTTTTTAAATACTCATCCAATTCCATGCTAGCTGTTCTTCCTTTCTGAAATGTTAAATACCATACATAATCAAGAAAATTCATTTTTCTTTTTCTTGTAAAACTACTTTGATTATACCTGTAATTTTTATTATCTGCGCTTTTAATTATAATATTTTTTAAACTTCTTTTGATTCTCTTGTATGACATATTGTACCACTTATTATTATATCATACTTTTTCTTAAGTTGACAGCATTGCACACCACCGTACATACCGTTCTGTATACGGCGGTTTAATTTGTAATAATATGTACTTTTAAATAATGGTCTAGTGAATTAATTAGACCTCTTTTCTTTAATCTTTCTTTTGAAATTGCAGTTTCTAACACTCTTGTAACGCTATATGATAGTAACATCTTCTGGAATTGACGTTACATAGGCATTTCTATGATTTATTTCCAATTTTCTAAGACAAGTACATATTTTCCTTATCTTTTTCTAAAAGTTCCATATCTGTTTCCACCTTTCTAATTTCGCTCATAGGTTAACATCTTTTGAGGCACGTTCCCAAGATACGCTTGGTACTCTTCCTTTTATTTATTCTGACTTTAACCTATTTCAATTTCAGTAGTAAAAACTACAAATTATTCAGTCCTTCCTATTTCTAGAACTACTACCTCTGCTGATTTCTTGCAATAAACCTTTTTCGACCGATTTTCTTATTAGGGGTCTCCTTAATCGTTTGCAAGATCTCCTGCGGTAAGACATATATCTTTCCTCGATTAGCTACTTACTTTACCATATAAAGTTACGAGTATCTTTTGGACTTTAGTTTGTTGTGCAACCTTATCCCTTTATACAGCCTTATAGTAATTTTCTGTTCGTTAGCCCTCGATTTTGTTCCATACTTTCTTTAGCCCTAACATCACTGTTAATGCTTTGTGCTTCCCTAACACTTCGTCGATACCTACGTATTATTGGACTTTCACCAACTAGGTATATGCCATGCACGGCACATTTAAAAAATGCTAACCCTATTGGATTAGCCCTACATGGTAGTGCTAACTTCAAAAGCACTTCCTACATATAATTTTACCATAGCCTTAAAATATTGCAAGTAAAAATTAATTTGACAGTTTAAATTAAATAACATATAATTATTAACTAGTTACTTAAAAAAGGGGGGATGAATATCTATGATGCCTTTAGAGTTTTTAGAACCAGATAAAAAAATTATATATTCAACTGATTATTTTTCCGAAAGTTATAATCATATATTATATTTAAAAAGAGCCCTTGATGATGGCTCACATAAACCAAAATTTTATCTTAGTGCAGCTTCTCTAATAAATGGAGAAATAATTCAACAAGGGCATATTTATTTTTATCTAGATTTTGATAAGAAAACTAGTTCTTTCATTGGGGTTAAAGTTTTAGAAGAATATCGTAATATGAATATTGCTACATTATTAATTGCTACTTGGATTGATCTATGTTTTAATAATGGCTATGATTTTTTAGGAACAAATCCAAAACAACGGAAACCTTTTTTAATTTATTTATTAAAAAATTATGGATTTGATATTGAAGATTTAGCATTATATAGAAAAAGAAATGATGTAATAGGTATTTATCGTTATCAAAATTTAGATGATAATAACAAATTATTATTGTTTAAAGATAAAAGACATGAAAATATTTTTATTAATACTAATATTTGTAAGACTGATAATTATCAAATAATTCAAGATACTAGTGATACTATTTATTTAGATGAAGTTATTGTTCCTTTTCAAAATGCTACAATACAACCAATTATTTATGAATTAAGAGATTATGATAAGGCTAAACAAAAGACAAAGTTAGTCTTAAAAAGACATCATAAATAACCTTTAATTTTAGAATTATCCATGTTATACTTATACAAAGGATGATATTATGCGAAGTTATATAGAAAAATTTATTAAAGAATTAGAATATAAATTAAAAATTAAACATACTTTTACTCCTAATGAAAAGGTTAATATTAAAAATAAAATTGTTTTTTTTCAACATGAAAGATTAATTCATTTGTTGGTAACTTTATTTTATGCGATATTTACAATTGCTTTTTTAGCTTTGGGGATGATTTCTTTCATTTTTGCTATTCCTTTCTTTGCAATGATTATCTTTTTAATCTTTTATATTAGACATTATTTTTTCTTAGAAAATGCTATTCAATATCTTTATATATTGTATGATAAAATTATGAGTAAATAATTATTCTTTATAAGAAATATCATAACAGCTAGGTCCTTTAATACATTTACCCTCTTTAGTAAAACGAGAAGCATGACATGGACAATCCCATGTTTTTTCTTTAGCATTAAATATTAAGCTGCATCCTAAATGAGGACATTTATTATAAACTTGGTAAGTCTTGCCATTTTCTTGATAAATGCCGATGCTTTTGCCATTAATATTTTTTATTATAACATTTTGATAAAAATCTTTATTTTTAGAAATTTTACTTTTTAAAAAACCACTTAGACTATAGCCTAAATTTTTAGTTAAACTAAAGGTGTCTTTCATACTTATTCTTAAGGGATTACAAAGATTAGTAAAACGATTAGAATTTCCTAAAACAAGATCTTTTAAAATTAAGCTAGCTAAAGTACTATTAGTCATACCCCAAGTATTATAACCCGTTCCAATTAAAAGATTAGGATTATTTTTAGTAATATAACCAATATAGGGTAATTTATCGACGGTAATAATATCAGTATTTTTCCATAAATTAGTGGGACTTAATCCTAATTCTTCAACTTTTTTCTTTAGTTCTTGATAATTTTTAGATTCATTAAGATTATTACAAATTGGGGATGATTTAGTTAAATATAACATATTATCTTTTTGAAAACGAATGGAAATTGGGGCTTTATTAGCAGTTATAGCACTATAATGTTGATTAGGAAATGGCGATGCAGAAATATAAGACTTCTCTACACTAGTTTTGAACGGAAATAAATAAGGAAAAATAAAAAAAGGATAATGACAAGCTAAAATTACCTTTTTAGCTAAAATATAATTTTTAGCAGTATAGCATTGATAATATTGCTCTTTTTTGACGATTTTTATGATTTTAGTTAGTTCATAAATATTTTTTTGCTTTTTAAAACATAAATTTGTTAAAGCATTAAGATATTTTAGTGGATGAAAAACATAAGTGTCCGTTACTTTTAGGGCATAAGCTGAATCTTCATTATAAGTGATATTTTCTTCGCTGACATTTATTCCTAATTTTTGTAAAATTTCTTTCTCTTTTTTTACTTTTTTTAACTCTTTAGTATTAGTAGCTACTAAATAAGATGGCGTTTTTTCTAAATCACAAGCAATTTTATTTTTTCTAATAATGTCAACAAGAGTATTTTGGGCTTCTAGTTGTGATTCTAAATAATGATGGGCAACAGATAAGGAATACCTTTTAGTCAATTCTTGATAAACTGTGCCTTGTAAGTAACTTATTTTACCCGTTGTGTTTAGGGATGTATCATAACCAATTTTTCGAGCTTCTACTAAAGCGATTTTTAAATTACTATTACGAAGTTGGTATAATGTTTGCATACCGGTAAGACCACCGCCAATAATTAAAACATCCACCGTTAAATTGTCCTTTAATTTATTTAAAGTAGTTCTTTCGTTATTATTTTGCCAAATACTTTTATATTCCATATAATCACCATTTATATTATGATCATATTCTAATAATTTATTTTTTGGTAAATATATCCATAGTAATTTAGGTAAATATTGACACAATAATTGATAGAAAGGAGTTAAAACTTAAAATGAAAAAATCTAAACTACTGGTTCTTTTATTTATCGTTATGATGTTTCCTTTACTTACGGTAAATGCGGATACAGAAATGGTTGTAAGAAATCAAGCTGAATTAAAAGAAGCAATTGAAAATCGCGAAATTACGACGATTACTTTAGGTGGCGATATTGAAACAACGGAAAAAATCAATATTACTAGACCGCTTACTATTAATGGAAATAGTCATATGATCAAATATGTTGGAACATTTGGTAGAGATAATAGTACAGATTATCGAACTTGGGGTGGAATATACGTTTTACAAGTTTATAAAACTACTGCTACTATTAAAAACATAAAATTAACTGGTGGTAATGCAGCCTTATTAGTAAATGGAAGTAAAGTTACATTTGAAGGAATGATAGATGTTTCAGGTAATGGCTTTGGTGGTATTGAATTAGGTCAAGGACAAGGAGTTACAGAAACAGTTAAAATTACCTTAGGTAAAGATGCAGATTTAATTAATACTACTGAAAGTGAAGGCGCACCAACTTTATGGGTTCCGGCTGATTCAGATGCGGCGATTGTCGAACAAAATGGTGAAGTTAAAGCCATATTGCCAGAACAAGAATTAAACCTAAATGAAATAGAAGCTTTATTTGAAGTTATACCACAAACATTAGATAATATTGTAGTTTATGGAACAACTTTAATTTTAGCTCTTGGTAGTTTAATTACTTTATTAGTAATGATGGTTAAAAATAAAGAAAAAGAATTTAATTAATTTTAAGTTCTTTTTCTTTTACTTTTATAGGTAATTTAATCCAGTATTTAAAAGCTTTTTGCCTATTCGTTTCCGTATAAAAAACACTATCAAAAACGCCGTGATTTTTTTCAATTATTTTTTTAGATGCAATATTATTAGCTAAGGTAGATATACATACTTCAGATAAATTATATTCGTAACATAACTCTAATAACAATTTTAATAAAGTAGTTCCATAGCCTTTACTTCTTTCATTTTCTCTAATTGTATAACTAATATGGCCACTATTACACTTATAAGAGTGATAATTTCGCAAAGGACTATGACAAATACAACCACTTCCAAGGATATAATTGGGATTTGTATCATCGATTAAAAAGAAATTATCACGACAATTTAATTTTTCTATAAGAAGCTTTCTTGGGTATGAATATGGTGGTATATAAATATTAAATACTAATAAATTATTAATATTAGGAAGAGATTTATTCGTAAAACTATCAAAGTAATTAGTTACATTTTGATAGGGCATGTTTTGAGCTGCAATTAAAGTTAACATAATTGTCACCAAGAAGATATTATAAAATAATTAATATTTTTGTCAAGAAAATTATTCTGTTATTTTTAATAAATTTTGGTATAATAATTATAGTGATAATAATGAAGAAAATAGGAATAATAATACTATCAATATTAGGGATATTTTTAATTATTTTTTTAATTAATAAAGATGATAATAAAATAAATATTAAAGGTGTTATAAAAGAAAATCAAAATAATTTATTAGTTATTCAGCAAGATAATAAAACATATAACATTATTAATAGTGATGAGGATTATGAAATTGGTAGTGAAATAGAATTAGTTTGTTATAATAAAGAAAAAATAGATTTCAATGAATGCGAAGTAATTAATTATTTGCCAATAAATGATGAAGAACCAGAGGTTATCGAAAATAAAGAAATATTTGCAGATTATTATGAACAAGCCAAAGCTTTAATGAATTCAATGAGTATTGAGGAAAAAATAAGTCAAATGTTAATCGTTAGAAGACCGCAAAGTAATGATGTTACTATGCAACAAACTAATCAATTTGGAGGAATAATATTTTTTGCTAGTGATTTTAAAGCTAAAACTAAAGATGAAGTAATTAAAATGATTAGTGATTTACAAAATGTTTCTAAATTACCTATTTTAACTGCGATTGATGAAGAAGGCGGAACTGTTTCAAGAATAAGTAGTAATAAAAATTTAGTAAATAGTCCTTTTAAATCTAGTCAAGAATTATATGCTGAAGGAGGATTTCCTTTAATAAGTGAAGATGTAAAAAATAAAAGTATGATATTACAAGAATTAGGTTTAAATTTAAACTTAGCCCCAGTTGTTGATGTTTCAACAAATACTAGTGATTATATGTATAAACGATCATTAGGACTCGATACGGATGCAACAAGTATTTATGCTAAAACAGTTATTGAAGCTAGCAAAGGTTTAGGTGTTTCATATACCTTAAAACATTTCCCTGGATATGGTAATAATTTAGATACACATGTGGGAAGTTCAGTTGATTCGCGCAGCTATGAAGATATTTGGCAATATGATTTACCACCCTTTCAAGAAGGAATTAAAGCGGGAGCTGAAGCAGTAATGGTAAGTCATAATATAGTAAAGGCTATAGAAGATATTCCGGCTTCTCTTTCTTTAAATATACATAATTTATTAAAAGAAGATTTAGAATTTAGTGGTGTTATTATTACTGATGATGTTTCAATGGGAGCTTTAAAAAATTTAGAAGATGTTTACATAAAAGCTATTAAAGCGGGAAATGATTTAATTATTACATCAGATTATAAAGAAGCTATTGCAAATATTCAAAAAGGTTTAAGTGAGCAAGCAATTAGTATAGAAGATATTGATACTCATGTTTTAAAAATATTAGCTTGGAAATATTATAAAAAGTTATTATAATGATTATTTGGCATATATTCTATTAAGGAGGGTGTATGCCAAATAATTTTTTTAAGAAAATTTTTTATCTTTTTCTACCAATCTTTTTAGGTTCTATTATTGGATTAATTATTGCTCCATTTATGGATTATGGCTTGTTAGTTAAACCAGTATTATCACCACCAGGTTTTATTTTTCCTATTGCTTGGAGTATAATTTATTTATTATTAGGACTATCATATTTTCTTTATCAAAATAGTAATGGTAATAATAATACTTTAAATAAAATTTATTATATTTCTTTAGCTATTAATTTGTTATGGTCAATTTTCTTTTTTGTTTTTAAATGGCGATTATTTACTATTTTTTGGACTATTATTTTATTAGGATCTGTTATTTATTTATTAATTTTATTTTTTAAAGAATATATGCTATCATTTTATTTAAATATTCCCTATTTATTATGGCTTATATTTGCAACATATCTAACTATTGGTGTTTATGTCCTAAATTAAAAAAGATCAGTCAAGATCTTTTTTTATAATAAAGTTATTTTGATTAATCACGACGATTATTAAATATTAATATTAATCTAAATATCTCTAAAAGACTAGTTAAAACTGAAGCAACATAAGTCATTGCTGCAGCACCAAGCATTTTACTAACGCCAACTGCTTCATCATTACCAATTAATTGTAAGCGTTCCATCTCTTTTTTGGCTCTTTTACTAGCATCAATTTCTACTGGTAAAGTGATAATTTGAAATAAAAGACCGACACTAATTAAACCAATACCTAAGAAGAAAATATTAAAGTATTCAGTTAATAAACCAATTATAATGACAAACCAAGAAAATGATGAAACTAAATTAACTACAGGAACAAGCATACTTCTAATACGCATAAATACATAATTTTCTTTATCTTGAATAGCATGGCCACATTCATGAGCAGCAACTGCAGCAGCAGCAATACTTTCACCATGAAAAATATCTTTGGATAATTTGATAACTTTACGAGTTGGATCATAATGATCAGTTAAATTACCACTGGTTTCGACAACATAAATATCATCTAAACCGTTGGCTTCTAAAATTTTTTTAGCTACTTCAAAACCAGATAGCCCTTCACTATTAGCTTCTTTTTTATATTTACCATAAGATACGCTAATATTAATTTGGGCTATAACTGGGATTAAAATAATAATAAAATATAATAATAAATCCAATGTTACATCACCTCGTATATAGTTCCTTCCTTTGTATCTTTTAATATTATACCCATTTCTTTTAATTCATTTCTTATTTGATCAGCTTGTTCATAATCTTTATTAGCTTTAGCTTTATTACGGGCTTCTATTTTTTCTTTTATTAATTTTTCATCTATTTCTTTTTTTATTTCTTTAGTTAAATCTAAACTTAAAACTTTATCAAATTCTAAAATTAAAGCAATTTTAGTAGCATCATTAGTATTTACTTTTAAGACCTCATATAAAATTGATAAAGCATTAGCAGTATTTAAATCATCGCTTAAAGTTTCTTTAAATTTATCATTTAACTCTGCAAAAATTTCTTTATTGATTGGACCATCTTCTTTATTTAAAGATAAAACTTTATTTTTTAATTTTTTATAAGCATTTTCAGCTATATCTAATGATTCATAACTAAAGGTTAATTGTTTTCGATAATGACTTTGCAAACACATAAATCGATAACTTAGAGGATTATAACCCTTCTCTTTTAAAGTATTTACGGTTAAAGTATCACCTTTACTTTTACTCATTTTACCAGAGGCATCATTTAAATGTTCACCATGAACCCAATAATTACACCATTTATGACCAAGATAACTTTCAGATTGGGCTATTTCATTAGTATGATGAGGGAAAATATTATCAACGCCTCCACAATGAATATCTAAATATTCACCTAAATATTTTAAACTAATACCAGAACATTCGATATGCCAACCGGGATAACCAGTACCAAAAGGACTTTCCCATTTTAATTCTTGAGAGTCAAATTTAGATTTAGTAAACCATAAAACAAAGTCAGCTTTATTTCTTTTATTACTATCAATTTCAACTGTATCTCTTACACCACCAATTAAATCCTCTTCACCTTGGTTGGTTAAAACATAATATTTGGATAATTTTGAGGTATCAAAGTAAACATTACCACCAGCTTGATAAGCATAACCATCATTTAATAATTTATTAATTATTTTTATATACTCTTCGATATTAGCTGTAGCAGGACTTATAATTTCTGGTTTTTTAATATTTAAAGCATCTAAATCTTGAAAGAAAGCATCAGTATAAAACTTAGCAATATCTAATACAGTTTTATGAGCTTCTTTGGCACTTTTAACCATCTTATCATCGCCTGTATCAGCATCACTAGAAAGATGACCTACATCAGTTATATTCATACATCTTTTAACATTATACCCTAAATAATTCAAAGATTTTTCTAAAATATCTTCCATAATATAGGTTCTTAAATTACCAATATGAGCATAATGATAGACAGTTGGACCACAAGTATACATAGTAACATATTCCTTATGCCAAGGGACAAAATTTTCAATTTTTTTAGTTAATGTATTATATAATTGCATCTTTCTTCTCCTTTATATTATTATTAACTTAATCTAGCAATAACTTTTTCTTTGCCAATTAAATAAATTTCATCAGGAAGTTCAGGACCATGCTCAACACCACTTATTTTAATACGCATTGGCATGTATAAAATCTTACCTTTAACTCCTGTTTTTTCTTTAACAATATCAATAACTTTGGCGATGTTTTCCACAGTCCAATCGGTTATTTTAGCTAATTCTTCACGATAAGTATCGATAACTATTGGAATATTTGCATCACTTTCTAAAAAGGCTTTATTTTCAGCACTAATGTTTATTTCATCATTAAAGAAAATATTAACCATTTCATCAATTTCTTTACCATAAGATAAATGATCTTTATAAATAAGTAGTAATTTATCTGCCCATTCTTGACTTTTATCGGAAACATCATGAGTTAAAAATGGTCTTATAAATTCTAAATATTTTTCATCATCTAAAGCTTTAATATACTTAGCATTAAACCATTTTAATTTTTTGACATCGTATTGACTTGATGATTTACTAATACGATTTTCATTAAAAGCTTTAATTAATTCATCCATAGTATAAACTTCTTGATTAGTTTCAGGACTCCAACCTAGTAAAACTAAGTAATTTACAATAGCCTCTGGTAAATAACCTTCTTCATAAAGATCCATAAATGAAGCATCACCATTACGTTTAGATAATTTATTACCATCTTCGCCTAAAACCATAGCAACATGAATATATGTAGGCTTCTCCCAACCAAACGCTTCATATAATAAATTATATTTAGCAGTTTGGTCTAAATATTCCTTACCTCTTATAACATGTGTAATACCCATTAAATGATCATCGACAACATTAGCAAAATTATAAGTTGGAAAACCATCACTTTTAAGTAAAATTTGATCATCTAAAATACTATTATCAATTTTTATTTTACCATAAATTAAATCTTCAACAATTGTCGTACCAGTTTTGGGCATTTTTTGTCTAATAACATAAGGTACACCATTTTTTAAATTTTCAGCTATTTTTTCTTTACTTAATTTAGAACACCTACCATCGTATAAGAAAGGTTTTTTCCGAGCGGCAGCATGTTCTCGCATAGCTTCCAATTCACTTTCTGTACAAAAACAATAATAAGCTTCGCCTTTTTCAACTAATTCTAAAGCATATTTTTTATAAATATCTTTTCTTTCACTTTGAATATATGGTCCACAATCTCCTTCATTAAATGGTCCTTCATCGATTTGAAAACCACACAACTCTAAAGTTTTATAAATAAATTCAATAGCACCATCAACTTTTCGGTTTTGATCTGTATCTTCAATTCTTAATAAAAAATCACCATTATATTTTTTAGCTACTAAATATTCAAAGATGGCAGTTCTTAAATTACCAATATGCATAAAACCAGTTGGAGATGGAGCAAATCTAGTTCTTACTTTCATAACATCACGTCCTTGTATAGATATTTTACCATAAAATAAGGTTTTTTTCATTATATTTAAAATCTTTAATTGTTTTTATAGTTATTTTATCAAGAAATTGTATATTATTATAATGTGCTAAAAATAAATGTATTAGAAAAAACAAAAGAATTACAAAGGAAAATAGATATTGCTAATAGTGATATGGGCTATGATATGCATCAGCAAACAATTAGAACTAAGTCCAATTAGAAAATAAATTAATGAAATTTCTCGAATATCTAATAAAAATTTATATTCTAAAATTGGTTCAACAAGATAAATATTTTGTGGAAAAATAGGGAGTTTTCCACAATTTCTTATTAGGATTATGTTATTGCTAAAAAAATAATTTTATGGTATTATGTATTTAGCAAGGAAACTTGCATACAATATAAA
>CANQTA010000035.1 GCA_947626655.1 uncultured Bacilli bacterium | reverse complement strand
TTCAATTAAAATGCCTGTTGATTTAAATGTTGCATATGCTGAATATATTAATCAGTCATAAAGTTTAACATAACTTTAAGAAAAAAAACATTTAAAAAGTAAACCACTTTAGTTTACTTCAATATATCCTTTATTTCCTCATATGATTCACTATATTTTACAATTTTACCACTTTTTATTTCTAATAAAGTCAAATCGCCAAAATCTAATTCTTCCAAACTTTTTGCCTTCGGATTACTTTTTTTATCAGCATTTACATCATAATAATCTTTGTTTAAAGCATTGTTTAAATCACAAAAGAATATTTTTTTATTATTACCTATCATGCTTTCCGTATAAGTTGCCATAAGATTTGAATATTTTACCGCATTTTGATCTTCAGAATTATAAACTAAAACATAATAATCATCATAAGGACGATTAAATATTGTCCCAACAATTACTTTATCATAATCGATACTACCAGCTTGAATCGGATCAACATATTCTTCTTCATCTTTCTTAGTAAATTTTTCTGTTACAAAATACACCACACCAGCTATAACTGTAATCACTAATACAATAATAATAAATCTTTTTATTTCATTTCCATCTTCAGTTGATTCATTACTTATTTTCCCCATTTTAATATTCTTTACTTTTTTACTATCCTTCATTAAAGGATTTTCTTTTTGTTTTTTCTTATTCATATTATCTCCCCATGCAATAATTATAACCAAAAGTTCTTAAATATGCAATAAATTTAAAAAAATCATACAGGTTTTCTATATGATTTTTCCCAAAAAACTACTTAGTATTTGCTACCAATGAAGCATTTCCTAATGAATTAGCAATTAATTGCATTTCTCCTACTGTAAGTTCTGTACTTGCTAAATAATAAGAAATATTACCAGCATCCCAACTAAGACTATTAGCACTTAATGCTCCAACTGCTTCACTAAGTAATAATGGTTCCCCATAAACTGGTACAATTTCCATTGTGTCTTTAGCCATCGTTGCCTCTTCAATTAACACGAAATTTTTATCACCACTAAAAGTTAAAATAACTCGATTACCAGCTGAAGTTTCTATTTTTTCAGAACTAGTTAAATATGTATTACTAGGAATATACAAAGGATAGATTATATTCTCAATATTTGTTGTTTTTTTATCCTCGGTCTTATTTTCAGAAGATTCTGTATTATTAGTTTCATCCTCTGTTTGTTCACAATTATTTTCATCAGTACACTTTGGTTTTTCTTGTTCTTCATTTTTGATATTGGTATCTTTTGGTTCTTCTTCTTTAACATAATCTTTTAGATTAAAATCTTTTTCTTTCAACCCAGCTTTTAAATCTACACTACTAAACGTAACTTTGATTTTGACTATATCATTTTCATTATATACTTCTACTTTTTCTATTTCACCTTTTTTATTCAAATAAATTTTTTGATATTTCAATTCTTCGTTATTCGGATAATCAACTTTCGCCTTTATTACATAACCATTATCACTTTCAATAACCTCACGTTTAGCATCATTTTCTACATCTTCTTTAATACTACCTAACAAATATGCTTGACTAGAATTGCCCGGCCAATCACTTTGAAATTTAAAGCTTTTATTTAGTGATGGTGTAATTACATAGACATCTTCCTTATTTTTCAAAATAATTTGTTCATGATTATTAGTTTGATTCACTAAAATAACTTTATAATAATTATCTTTTAAATAATAACTTTCTAAACTATATGTAAAAGTTTCTTCATCATTACTAATTTCCATATTACCTGTAATTTTATAAGACTTGCTATTATCTATATTTTTAGTAAAATCTTTAACTACATCATCCGGTGACGATTTACCACATCCACAAAGTAAAAGTACCATACTCACTAATACTACCAATTTTTTCAAATTACCACTTTCCTTTTCTATTAAAATATATTTTTAATATATATAAATATTCATGTATAATTTAAAAAAATAATCCCATACTACTAATAAAGGTGAGTGATTAAATGGAAACATTTCAAAAAGCGACATTAATATTTACAGTTATTGGTGCCCTCAATTGGGGACTCATTGGATTCTTTGATTTTAATTTAGTTGAATCACTATTTGGCCCTGATTCGATATTACCAAAAATTGTTTATGCCATTGTCGGTATCTGTGGTTTAATTAATATCGGTATATTATTTAACCATTTTGAATGTAAAGAAAAAAAATAGTCCTCAATATGAGAGACTTTTTTTATTCAAAAATTGCAAGGATTTTCCCAACAGTATAAATTATATCGGTACTATGCTTAATCGCAATTCTTTTGCCTAAGGCTTTACCTCCTACTGTTAAAGAAGATACCAAAGAAGCCAAAATTACATTCCAAAATGATAAATTATTATTAATAAAAAGATTAACTACCAAAACTGTTACTAAACTGCCACTAATTATTCCACAAATATCTCCAATTACATCATTACAAAAACTAGCTACCATACTAGCATTTTTTGCCAATTTAATAGCTTTTTTAGCTCCTTTTAACTTTTGACTAGCTCTGGAATGTAAAACTTTTAAATCACAGCTTAAAACCGCAGTACCAATTAAATCAAAAATAATTCCAATTAAAATTATACTAAAAATACAAACTAATAAAATTATATTATTAAATTCTCCTAAAAAATTTGCCAATAAACTAAATATAATTGCCAAAAAAAATGTTAGAAAAAAGACTTTTAAAGTCCAATATTTCTGCATAAATTCTCCTAAAAATTAAATATGGTATATTATAAATCAATTTTATGGTTTAGGTCGAGTTGAATTTCTCTATTTTCTACTAAAAGTTACCCGTTAGCGATTTCTCTTTAAAGAAAATAATTAATCGTCACCGTATTAATTACTCGATTGCCACTTAATCCATACCCTAATACTTATAATATGTACATTCTAGAGATTTTCTCAAACACTAGTGATTGTCTT
This sequence comes from uncultured Bacilli bacterium, assembly GCA_947626655.1. Lineage (GTDB taxonomy): Bacteria > Bacillota_I > Bacilli_A > RF39 > UBA660 > SIG200. The sequence continues at coordinate 12,402 of CANQTA010000035.1, read as the reverse complement.
TATCCACTTTTGCAGTAATGATTTCAACCTCATCCATTGCAAGCAATTTAAGTATTCCACATTACCACTCATGGCAAGAAAATTACCTTAATACGACGCAATATAAGGAATTTAGATTATATGCCATTATAACGTTCCTTATATTTTAAATTAAATACTCACCCCAACCTGGGCGGAAGAAGCAAATACCTAAAGTGTCTTATTCTATTAGTAGATTTTTAGCCCTACCTTCAGACAATATATGTGACTAGAATAATGCACCACATAAAAAATGATATCACAAATTAACACTTCTGTCAAATGTTCGCTAAGAACAGTACTATCACTTTTTATAAATTATATTATTAAATTTTCTAAACATGATTAATCATTTATTGGATTTTTTTCAATTACTTTTTCACATTTATCTTTATTCAATGTATAACCACTTTCACATTCATAAACAGTAAGAGGCTTACTTATTTTTCTACAAAAATTCACACCATCTTCAATAGAATCACTAGGACAACCATAAATAGTTCCAGAATATGGTATAGTTACTTGTTGGTCACACTCGTTTCTAGTAGTGTTATAATGGTCACAATATTGTGCAATACACTTCCCTGCATATTCTCCTGATGTAGCCAAATAACCTTTAAATTCCCCTACATAATCTTTGGTATATTTAAAATTTCCATTCTCATCCAATTCATCAAAAGACTTGCGATAATCTTCAATTGTTGTTAAGCAATGATTTTCTTCTATTACGATTTTGTTAAATGCACCATTAGCATAACAAATATTATCATCTCTTAATGTATAATTATCAGGACAACTAACTTTACTACTTGCATTTTTTATTTCTATTTTTATACATTTTCCATCACTCAAATTATAACCATCTTCACAATATTGTTTCACCGTATTATCTACCTGAACTTGTGATTAACTTGGTTTTTCCACATTATTATTTTCTTCTAATGGTTTATTATCTACTATTTCTTTCTTTTCTTCTTCTTTCTCTTCTATAACTTGATTTAACTCTTCATCTTGTTTAGTTTCTGAAGCTACTGACTCCGTAACATTAAAAATACGATAATCACTTCTAGTTATTTCGGCAACATCTTTAGAAGTAAAATTAAAAACACTAGAACTAACCGTAAAAACTAAAGCCAACCCTAAAGTAAAACCATACAAATGCAAATGTAAAAAACTAATTAAAAGCTGACATATTTTTGAAAAAATATTTCCCTTAATTTCATCAAAAATATCACCAAAAAGCCATACTAAAATAGGATGCTCTTTTTTATGCAATTTAGCTTTACAATTAATACACTTATCATTTCTTATATCATTTAATGTTCCACAATTATAACAATAAATTTTTTTATCATTATTCATTTTCGCCACCACTTACCATATTCTTATAATAAATAAAAACCTTAATATACTCATTATTATCATCACTATCACTAATGACATAATAATTATTCGTATTTTGATTAACTGCTAAAGTTACTTTATTATCTTTTTCTAATTTATTATTTTCAATTAAACTGCCATTTTCTTTATAATAAGATACATTAAATGTTGAAATTTTATTAGGAACATACATATTAACTAATACTGAAGCATCAACATTATCATCTAATAACACATAATAAACATTACTGTCTTTATTATACAAAACTTCATATTGTGAACTATCTAAAACTTTTAAATGAATTCCCATCGAAAATAACATATAAATTCCTAAACAAAACACACCTACAACATATGCAACTTGAACTATATTACTATCTGTAAATATTTTTAATGTCACAACATTATAAACAAATTTTAAAAAATCTAATATTACCGTAAATATATTTTTCTTTTTCTTTTCTTCATCACTAAATTTATAACCACACTTAGTACAATAATTAGCATTCGTAATATTTTTTTCACGACATTTAATACACTTCATAACCACTAACTCCAACCTTTCCTAATTATATTTCTTTTTTCACAAAAAGACAATAAAAAAGAGAGTTATCTCTCCTTTAATTTTTAGTAATTTTTACCGTAATTGTACTAGTTACTACATAATTAACTAATGGATTATTATTATCAATTTTTACTTCAACTTCATGAGTTCCCTCACCAAGTCCTGATAAATCAACATAAGGTCTTATATTACTTGCATCAATATTATCAATATTAGATCTAACACCCTTAACTTGAACTTGAATATCTTTTCTTACAGCATTAGCCGTATACCCATCTGCTAAATATCGGTATGAGACATCATTAACATCAATAGTTTTTTGTTCTTCATCACCAAAAGTTATTTGAATAGTAGCATTTCTTACACTTATTTCTCTAACCCCAGTTGGTCTATTAATAACAACTGATTTATTCATAACTGATTCTGCTCCAGCTCCATCAACATTAACAATAACCGGTACCGAAGTTATATTTTTAATTTCTTCTTCTTCACCATAAATATCAACAGTTAAATTCGCACTATTATTAATCATAATTGAAGCTACTGCTTTACCACTAACTAATTTACCAGTTGTTTGTACCGCAAGAGGCACTGTCATTTTATAACTATCCAACACCAAAGTACCTGTTAAAGTTTTTGGTACTATTTCCACGTTCTCAATAATTCGCCCATTTTTATCATAAGCCACTAATGGAATACTAGTAAGTTCATAAGTAGCCTTTTCCGTATAAGAATCAAGTGAAACATCTACCAAAGCCTTTATCGATGAAATATTATCTAAAGTATCTTGACTTCCTTTAACTACTACTTCACTACTATCTAAACTAACACTAGAAACACTTAATTTACGATCTAACTTATCAGTACCAACTAAATCATATGTCACCGTTTTAACTTCACTTACTTTATCTTTAATTGTTACATTTAAATAAGTAGGATTCAATTTATAATCTACAGCATTTATTGATTCTTTACTCGTAAAATAAACTTTATAAGTTCCTGCTTCTGTATAAGAAGATAAATTAAGTTGAACTTCAAATTCTCCAAATTGTTTAGCTAAATAAATATCGCTTTTACGCCCTGTAATCGTTATATCAACTGTATCTGGTACATTTTCAACTACAAAAGCTTCTTCATTATAAACTAATTTAACTGGTACATCCTCTATAACTTCTGCTTCATTACTTACTAAACTAAGTACTTTATTATCTATTAATAAAAAACAAATAATAGCAAATACTAAAGACATGATTATTAAAAATTGTGGTCTATTTAAAAGTTTATTAAAACTATTATTATTACCACTTGTACTTTTTGAAACATTATAAACTAATCTACTTATAGGCATAATAATTAACTTATCAATTAATCTAAAAAAACTTTCAAAAATAGTATAGATGATTCGTCCTATTTTCTTCAAAAATTTACTCATTATCTTCACCACTTTCAGATTCTTCTGCTTCAAAGAACACTTCTGTCTTTGGACTCAATTCATCTATTAACTTCATTCTAAATTCATCTAAAGTTAAATTATAATTTAGTTCATTATTGCATGCTATAGAAATTCTACCATTTTCTTCTGAAACTACTAATGCAATGGCATCACTTTCTTCTGCTATTCCTAAAGCTGCTCTATGTCTTGTTCCTAATCTTTTTGATACATTAGGATTCATACTTGTTTTAAAGACAGAACCAGCACAAGTAATTCGATCACCTTGAATAATTACTCCACCATCATGCATTGGCGAATTAGGGAAAAAGATAGTTTCTAACAATTCATCAGTTAAATCAGCATAAACTTTTGTTGAATTATTTATATATTCTTGTAAAGATATTTCTCTTTCAATAACAATTAATGCCCCAATCCGATTTTTTTTAAAATATTCAATTGATTTCATTATTTCATATACTACTTTTTCCCGTTCATCAACAGTTAAAATTTTATGTCTTCCTAATAATTGAGTCCGACCAATTGACTCTAAAACACTACGAATTTCAGGTTGAAAAATTACAATAATTGCTAAAGGACCCCATGCTACTATATATTCTAATAATACTCCTACTGTATATAAATTAAGTAAATCACTTAATATCTTAACCAGTAATATTATTACTACTCCTTTAACTATTAACACCATTTTAATATTATTTTTGACATTTTTAAGTATATAATAGAATGCTAACCAAACAATACCAATATCAATTATTTTAGTTATTACACTCCATATTGCCGATAAATCCATAAATTCACTCCTTTTATCTATGCTTATTCATTATAGCAAATTTTTTAATAAATAAAAAGACTATAACCAAAAAAACACCAATGTTCTAAAAACACCAGTGCCTTATTTAACCAACGCATATGATTCATAAAAGAACAATACATTTTACTTAATATCTTGTTTTTTATTGTAATTCCATATAAACCGCATTAAATTTTGGAATAGTAACACTTGCTCCTAAAACAGTTGTATAAGTTTCAGTGCCATCCATAGTTCCCCACATTTTTACCATATCATCTTCTATGAAACTTTGGTTACCAAAATATGTCACATATATTGTATCAGAACAAGAATAACCTTGTATATATGTATATTTTTGACAAGTTACATCTATTCTAAATTCTGAATAATATGATGTTTTACCAACAACCTGTACAATTCTTCCAAACCAATATGCATTTTGATCTTGATAATTTTCTGGATTTCTCAAAACATCTTTATATTTATAAGATTTACAAGTTTTTTTGTAATCACTTACTTGATTTGCTTCCAACTGTTTCAAATTTGTATTTATTTCTTTAAAATTATTATCAAAATATTTAGTATTAGTTTCTATATCTTCATTTGTCAAAGTGTCAATATTTTCAACTTTAACATAATAAAAAGTTTCACTATTCTTTATACACTCAAATTGAATACTGTTTATTTTTTTATTACCAATAAAATTTTTTACATAATCCTGTGTTTCATATGCACAAGTATACGCGGATAAATTTGATTTTGTATATTTTATTTTCAAATCATATTTATCATCAGAATTTTTATCATGACTATCTAATGAAGCCTCATCAGCTAAATTTAATATAATTTGTCTCAAAAGCTTATCTTCTTCAGTTTCATTTTGATCGATAAAATTATGAAAATTATCATTATGAAAATTATCGTTATAAAAGTCATCATTATAAAAGTCATTGTATTCATTTAATAAACTAGCACAATAAATAATAAATAAAACTATAGGCAACACAATAGCCATGATAACCAAAAATCTCTTTGTAACCGTTTTAAAAATTTTTGGAATTATTTTTCTATAAACAATTGGAAGCAAACTTATTCCAAATAATATAAAAACTGTCCAAGAAAAATTTACTGGTTGATTTAAGGAACCTAAAATAATAAAACCACCAATAATATAACGAATAACATCAAAAATAATTTTAAAAAAATTATTTTTCTTTTTTACACCATTACTATCACATATAGAACAGATACCATCTTCATTTAATTTTTTTCCGCAATTTTCACAAAACTTTTTATTTTTCATAACAAGTTACACTCCTTCTTGTTACATTATATAACAAAAAAACCTTGCAGTAAATAGTTCCTGTGAATATTTTGCAGCAAATAATATCATAGATTTAAAAGGAGTACATTATGAATATTAAATTTACTAATTTAAAAGATTTGCTTATTTTCAATATAAAATATTTTAGATATTTAAAAGGAATTTCACAAGAAAAACTCGCAGAACTATGCAAATTAAGTCCAAGATATATAACTGATATTGAAAGAGGTCTTCACTGTCCAACAATACCAAAGTTAGAATTAATATCAAAAGCACTAAACATTGAACCATATATACTCTTCACTAATCCAGAACGTGATAAAAATACACTCAATAAAATTATGTCAAATAGACAATATAACCAAAAATAATTCATAACTTAATACAAAAAAACACCAATGTTCTAAAAACACCAGTGTTTTTCCATTAATTATTAATATTTTGATTTATAGTATTATCATCCATTAAATTATCAATAACATCACTATTAACTTGATTATTTACAGGTCCATTATTTAAAATAGTATTATCATTTAATTCTAAACTTTTAGTCTCTGGATTAATATTCTTAGAATGACTAACCATATCTCCTAAACTTTTATTATCTTCCGAATTTGCTACAATACTTTCTAAAGCAATTTCATCAATTTCTTCTTCTTGTTTCTTAACCAAATCACTTTTATTTCTTTTACCATCATAAATATAACCTATAAGAGCAAACAATAACAAAATAGTAATAGTTAAAAACCACGCATAATTATTTCCTACAAATTCTATTAATTTTTCCATTAGTATCCTCCTAATTCATTATATTTATTTATTTCAATTTTATGATATTTTTAACTCTTGTGAATCTGGGATTATTTGAATAAAAGTATTACCATCATTAACCATTATTTCTTCACCATTTAAATAACTATATTTTGTTTGACACTCGCGACATTCTTTTGACCACTTAATACTTCTAGCTACTCCATCAGTAATATAGTAACCATCACCACTACCAATATTTTTTAAATCTTGATGATCAGCACTATCCATTGTCACATTTTTTATTTTATAAGCAATTATATTTTTTACAGTTAATTGTTTATTAGTTCCATTATCAATATGTTCTTCGCCTTTCACATATCTTAAATATGTTTTTTGTGCACTATCATATTTATAAGTAACATAATTATTTTTAGCATAATATAGAGTAACCTCACTTGCTTTAGTACTATCACTTGCATTACTATTATCTATTTCTTTAAGACTATAATTTAACAAATTAGCCGTATCAGTTTCAGTCCGATATTTAAATTTTTCGATTCCTTCTTGCAATTTTTCAATACTTGTAAAACGTCTATGTGAAACATTTACTCCACTTATATCTGGCGTCCAAAAATAAGTATTACCATATACTAAACCATTAATATTATTAATTTTTAAAGATTTGATTTGAATTTCTGCAAGTGGACTATAACCCCAATGGACAAATATTGCATCATTTTCTAAAGCATAATCTAAATGATAATGTCTAGCACTTCTAATCGGTGCTATTTCAGCTACATTAGCATCTTTATATAATGCTTCAAATCTTGTTCTCCCATCAGCATAATTAATTATTTCATAAACTAAATAAGCATCTTGTAAGCCTCTTTGAACTTTTCTAGCTTCATCAGAATTATCTATCATAACTGCTATTGGTCGACTTTTACTATTTACATCAATAATAGATATATTTTCTTTAACTGGTTCTTTATTTCCACTACTAGAATTATCTAAATTTTGATGAGTATCATTATCTTTATTAATTATACCTAAAACTGCAATAACTACTAATATAATAATTACTAATAATATTAAACTTTCAATTACCAAATATTTTTTATTTTGTTTCATAAATTTTCTTAATACTCTTTTCATCTTACTTCTCCAATCTCTTTAAATCTTTTTCTTTAATAGCTTCCCTTTTATCATAATTCTTCTTACCACGACATACCCCAATACTTATTTTAATTAAATTTTTCTTTAAATAACATCTTATTGGAATTAATGTATAACCATCTCTATCACTAAGTTCTTTTAATTTTCTAATCTCTTTCTTATGTAGCAATAATTTTCTTTCTCTTCTCTCATCATGATTAAAAATATTTCCTTCTTCATAACGGGCTATATACATATTAATAATATATGCTTCTTCATTTTTTATTCTTACATAAGTATCTTTTAAATCAGCACTTCCTTTTCTTAATGATTTGATTTCCGTTCCCGTTAAAACTAGTCCTGCCTCTATTTCATCTTCTATAAAATAGTCATAACGTGCTCTTCTATTAATTATCTCCATTATCAATTACCTCAAAATCTATCATCGCCGTATCTTTACTAGCATTAACCACTTTTATCTTCACTTTATCCCCTATACGGTAACTACTTTTATTGCTACTACTTACTAATGCTAACATATCTGGTACATAAGTATAATAACCATCTAAACTACTAATATGAACTAATCCCTCTACTAAATTAGGTAATTCTACAAAAAAGCCAAAACTAGTAACGGTTGTTATTATTCCTTCAAACTCTTCGCCAATATGACTTTCCATATATTCTGCCATCTTCATATCAGTAACTTCTCTTTCAGCATCAACCGCGGCTTGTTCTCTTTCAGAAGAGTGTTCAGCTACACCTTTTAAATATGTTTGGTAATAATCAATTGTTTGACTATCAATTTCTTTATTAAATAAATATGTTCTTAAAAGACCATGAACAGTTGTATCAGGAAACCTTCTTATTGGCGAGGTAAAATGCGTATAATTTTGTAATCCCAACCCAAAATGACCAATGTTATCCGTACTATAAATAGCTTTTTGCATACTTCTTAACAATAATGATGATAAAACACTAGCTTCAGGATAATCTTTTAACTCATTTAAAACCTTTTGCATATCTTTTGAAGAAGTACCAATTCCCTTAGTATTAATATTTATATTTAAAATTTTTAATAAATTCAAAAAATCGGTTACTTTTTCTTCCTTAGGTACACCATGAACCCGATAGATAAAAGGTAAATCCATATTGTATATATGCGTAGCTACACATTCATTCGCCGCAATCATGAAATCCTCTATTAATTTTTCACCTTCATGTTGTTCTCTTTTAACTATATCAATACACTTACCACTTTCATCTTGAATAATTTTAGCTTCCGGTATATCAAACTCAATATAACCTTTTTTTATTTTTCTTTTTCTTAAAATATGAGCTAGTTCATTCATTAATTTTAAACTTTCAGCAAATTCTTCATAACCATCAGGGACATTATTTTTCTCTAATATTTGATTAACACACTTATAAGTCATTTGCTTACGACTTTTAATAATAGATGGAAAAATATCATACTCTAATAATTCACCATTATTATCAATTTTCATAACACAACTAATAGCAAGTCTTTCTACATTTGGATTTAAAGAACAAATTCCATTAGACAATTCATGAGGAAGCATTGGTAAAACTTTATCAGCTAAATAAGAAGAAGTACCTCTTTCATAGGCTGCATTATATAAAGCCGTTCCCGGTCTAACATAATAAGTAACATCAGCAATATGAACCCCTAAAAGATAATAATCGTTGCCTTTTTGAATATTTATCGCATCATCTATATCTTTAGTATCATCACCATCAATTGTAAATATTTCACTATCAGTTAAATCAACCCGTCCTACTTTATCTTTATCACTAACTTTATCAGGTATAACTGCTACTTCTTTTTTTACCTCTTCACTAAATTCCAATTCAATATCATATTTATAAGCTATACTTAAAATATCGATATCTGGATCATTTTTATGACCAATAATTTTTACAATAACCCCATTAAATATTTTATCATCTACTTGTTCTTTTAACTCAACTAAGACCTTATGACCATCCACTAAATTATTAAAATGATTTTCTAAATTTATTTTTATATCTAATTTTTTATCATCTAAAATAACAGTTGGTAAATTACCCTCAAAATAAATTTCTCCAACTAATCTTTTTATTTTTCTATCTAAAATCTTTAATACTTTACCTTCTATTTTACCCCTATTATTATATAAATCAACTAATGCTAAATCGCCATTAATCGCTCCATTTAAATTATCTTTACTAATAAAAATATCTTCAGCATTATCTAAAACTAAAAAAGCATAACCATTTTTAGCCACATCAATTGCCCCTACTCTTAAAGACTTACAATATTTCATCAATAAATACTTTTGTTTTTTAGTTTCATGAATTATTCCCTTACTGACTAAATCATCCAATTCCCCTTTTAATTTATCTACATCCATAACACGCAAATAAGCACTAATTTCTCTTAGTGTTTTTGCCTTATCTGAACCATCTAAATATTTAATAATTTCATCTTTCATACATCAATCCCTATTAAACTTACATATTTTTTCTCCGGTACTATTCCAAGTAACAGTAACCGTTTGTGATAAATCTATTTCTTTATTAGTACAAGCATCTTCTTCGCTTTTAATAAGTCCTTCCTTAACTAACAAACTTACCGGTATAGGATCACACGATTCTCTATTACATACTATTTCTTTATCCTTTAATGATGCATAAACACAAGCTGCTTCTTCTACTTCTTTTATAAAATCTTCACATTTATTTTTCTCGGTACTCTCCATCGTTTTTTTAAAACTTACTGTAACTATAAAAGAAAGAACACCCAAAATAGCAATAACAACAATTATTTCAATTAATGTAAATCCTTTACTCTTCATTTTTATCACAATCCCATTATATCATAACAACTAATAAAAAAGAAGAGATTACTCTCTTCAAAACTTAAGATATCTAATTATTTCTTTGTTATTATTGGGTTTTTAAATCAAAATAAAATGTACAATAAACAGTTTTATCACTTTGAATAGTAATCGTATTATCATCATTAACTGTTACTAAATCTTCTATTTCTTGATTATTAATATCTACACAATAACTTCTAGTATCATTATAAGAATACATATCTTTGTTAGGAAATGATTTTTCAGTATATTCTTCATAGCCATTTACTCCTTGAACATACATGGCAAACTCATTTCTCAAAACTTTATTATTTTCTACAGGTTTATCTACCTCTGCAAATGCCGAGTATGATTTCCCAATCAAAATTAGACTAACTAGTCCTACAACTAATAAAATAGCTACCATCATCTTTTTATTTTTCATATTAACTTAATCCTCCATCTAAAAACAACTCTAATATTATGATAACCATAACTACATATATTATTCTTAAACTAATTTTATTATAACATACGATATCATATTTGTGAATACAAGTGTTATAAACGTTTTACAATAATTTGAAAAGCATTAATAATAATTCAAACAAAATAAATTTTTTTCTAATCTTTTAAAGCAGTTATAGGAATTACATAAATACCGTCAGCTCTTCGATATGCTTTATTCGAAAGACCACAAATAACTGCCATTACCTTTGGAATTTTACCATTTTCTTCCAAAATATTTTCTTTTATTTTTAACAAGTTATTAGCAGCTTCCTCAATAGCATTAACCCCTAATTTTATTTCAAAAGCACACCAAGAACCATCATTAAGTTCAATAACAGTATCAATTTCTTTACCAGCATAATCTTGATAATGATAACATTTTGCATCAATTGCATTAGCATATATTTTTAAATCTCGTTCCACCATTGCTTCAAATAGAAAGCCACACGTATTCAAATCATTTAATAATTTATCAACATTTAAATTCAAGATAGCACAAGCAATTGATGGATCGATAAAATGTCTTTTTTCAGCTTGTTTAACTCTAATAGATGACCTTATATTTGTGCTAAAAGGAGGAAGATTGTCTAACAAATATAACTTGTCTAAAGCATTTAAATAAGATGTTACTGTCTCAACATCTATATCTTCGTTATCTATTTCTTTTATATCTTTTTTTAACGTATTATTCGATACAGTAGTACTCTCATTACGAGCAAGGGATTTCAAAAGTAAATATAATTTATGTTTATCTCTTTTAACACCATCTAGTCTTAATAAATCATCATCAACTACTAATTTTATATATTCACTAACAAATTTTAAAGATTCCAAATCATTATAATTTAAACAACCAGGCCAGCCACCTCGAATAATTAAATAAATTAATTTTTTTAAATCAACTGCTCCCGTATTTTTAAGAATATTTTTACCTTCACAAACATCTTTAAGCGAAACTAATCCAGAAGAATCTCCAGATTCATATAATGACATAGTTCTTAAAAATATCCGTCCAAATCTTCCAGCACCACTATGATTTATTCCTTCTCTTTTCGGTGTTGAAGAACCAGTCAAAATATATTGACCTTTTAAACCAGTTTTATCAACATCATATCTTATTTCATCCCATAAATTAGTAGCTTCTTGCCATTCATCAATCAACCTAGGTTTTTCACCTTCTAATACTACTTCTGGAGAAATTTTAGCTAATTCTACATTATTTGAAGTATTACCAGTTGATTGATATAATAGTATTTCACTGTTAGCGTGATATCTTCCCAACCAAGTTTTCCCACAATATTTAGGACCTTCGATAACTACTGCTCCAAATAATTTCAAAAATTCTTTTACCTGTTTATCAGCAATTCTTTTTCTATAATTAACATTTTCCATTTAAATTTTCTCCTTTAAAATATTATAAACACTTTAAATTAAAAAAGCAATACAAACCCGACACTTTTTACATTTTTAATACGACACTTTTTTTGGTTTTAACCCGACACTTTTTGATGTCACAAGAAAAATGAAAAATAAATTTTTCATTCTATGAATTCCTAACGGAATTCTTTTTTGGTATAATGATACTAATAT
>CANQTA010000034.1 GCA_947626655.1 uncultured Bacilli bacterium | reverse complement strand
ATCCTCTTCATCCTTTTCTTTAACATTTATTATTTATTTCTTACATTAATTATAATAAATATCTGTTTATATTTCAACACTTTCATTTATAAATTTTTTTTATTTACAAAGTGATATTAACTAGTGAAATATTTAGTTATTCTAGTAATCATCTTGGTTCTAATCGAGAAAATTACTACAAAGATTAAATAAAAAGAAAAACACCAACTCATTAAAATTGCTCAGATAAATTGGTGTTTTTCAGTTTTCAAATAATTATGAACTAAGCTAGATATATCTCTTTTTGTTTATTCTATTAGTATTATATATTATCTTTAAAATTAAATTCAATTTATATTAACAAAAAAAGCATTTACTATGCTTCGTAAACGCTTACTTTCTTTCTATTTTTGCCTAATCTTTCAAATTTGACAATACCATCTATTTTACTAAATAATGTATGATCTTTACCCATTCCTACATTTGTACCTGGATAAATTTTTGTACCCCTTTGACGATAAATGATAGAACCAGCAGTACACTTTTCTCCATCACTTAACTTAGCACCAAGTCTACGTCCTCGTGAATCACGACCATTATCAGTAGATGATTGTCCTTTTTTATGGGCAAATCTTTGAATATCTAATCTAATAAATAACATTTTAATTCTCCTTTACACTTATATTTTTGGGATATTGTTTAGCTAATTCTTTTAGTAATATTAACATATTATCTATAAGTTTTAACGTAATTGTATCATTACTCAATATCTTAATAGTAAGTTCTTTTCGATTATCTATATAATCTAAAGCCTTAGAATCAATATTTAAGATACCATTAATAGTTGTATCAATAATACTTGATACACTAGCACAAACAATATCATTTCCTTTATTATCATAATTAGCATGACCACTAACTTTAATAATATTTTTTGAAACCATAACTTTAATCATAATTATTTGTTAATCTTTGTAACAACAAGTTTTGTATATGGTTGTCTATGACCTTGTTTTTTACGATATTTTTTCTTAGGTCTATATTTGAAAACAATAATCTTTTTCTCTTTACCATGTTTTTCCACTTTACACTCTACTGAAGCTCCCTTAACAGTAGGATTACCAGCTTTACCATCAACGAATAAAACTTCATCAAACTTAACAGTAGAACCAACTTCAGCATCTAGTTTTTCAACATATAAAACATCGCCTTCTGAAACATAATATTGTTTTCCACCAGTTACAAATACAGCTTTCATTTCATACCTCCTCAAATATTTTTTAAGTCGCGCCCTGAAGGTGTACTAAATGTAACTTAAACCTTTTTAGTGCGGTTTTTTACGAAATGACTTAAAACAAGTAGATTATACCAATAAACACTAGAATTGTCAATAAAATAGCACGTATATTTCCCAAATTAACATCCTTAATTCTTCATAAAATTCGCCATAATCTTTTTATCTTCCTTAATATACTTATTACCTTCTTTAAAATAATGCAAATGATTCTTTTTAAGATCATTAATACTCTTCGTATGATTATCAATTTTCTGATAATTAAAAGGATATAAGCATCTTTCTAATAAAAATCTTTGATGTAAATATTTATAATCTTGATAAGAAACAACTAATTTATAGATTAAGAAAGTAATAATAAAATAATTATCTAAATGATAATAATAATTTATCATTAAAAATACTATTAAAGATATTAAAGAAATAGTAAAATTAAGATAATAAGAGAAATGATAAGAAAAAAATTTTTCTAAAAATAAATTTAATATTTTACTACCATCTAAAGGTATCATTGGGATTAAATTAAAAAGTAAAATAGTTAAATTATAATGAATATACAAATTATAAGTAATAACATTTAAGTATTTAGCTAACAAAAATAAAATTAAAAACAAAAGAATTTGGAATATAAAACCACCACTAGCTATCAATAAATCTTTATTTATATCACTATTTAGATGCTGATTAGTCGTGGTAAAACCCCCAAAGGGAAATAATTCAACTTTAATAATGGGATATTTAAACAGTTTAATAAAAAAAATATGACCAAGTTCATGAATTAAAACAATACTAAAAATGATAAGAACATTTTTTAGATAACCACATAAGCATGCTAATAAAATAAACAAATAAGTATAATTATTAATTTTAAATATTTTTAAGATATTCTTCATAATTTACATAACTAGAATCTTTTTCTAAAACTAAATAAATATAATCTTCTAAAGATTCCCCAATTAAAGTATCTTTTTCAATATAATCATATAAATTAATGCTTATATTAGTTAATCCTCCATACCAGTAATCAATCCCATCATTACCCTGAATAATAACTGTTTTTCCATATTCTTCTTTATCACCAATAAATACAATTATTCCGCCATTTAATAAAGAAATAGGACTGCCTTTAGCTACTTTTATTTTCACCCCGTCTAAATAATTTTCATAAGGATTAGTAGTTAAATCACTACTACTAAAAACCAAATCACTATTTTCATTAGTACTAGGAATTAAAGTCCCAAATTTATCTTGATACCATTTATTTATTTTTGTAAACTGTAAAGAATCTTGAAAAAGATAATCATTAATAATAATGGCATTATCACTATTTATCTTTGTAATAATTGACACACTAATAACTAAAATAATACTAAGTAAGGTTCTTGTTACTAAATTTTTCAAATATTTTGTCTTCGAAGAATTACTATTATCGACAGTTTTAAGGCTAGCTTTTTTATGCGTTATAGTTGTATAATCATTCATCTATTTCACCTTTATAAAATATATGAAAATGTTCCTTAAAAAATTATTATTTTTTTACTCTTTTTAAAATAATACCATCATAAACCTTAGTAAAAGATTTTTCTAAACTAATTGGATCAAGATAAATCTTAACTTCCTCATCAGTTAAATCTTTAATAGTAATCCCACTCCCCCGAAAAGCTCGTGTTTTACCATTAATCTTTTTAAAAGCAAACAAATAATTCAGAAGAATAACTGCTTCATTACTCGCTATACTCATTAATTCTTCTTCTAATTCCAAAAGTTTCGCTTTATCCCAACCACTTCCATAATAAGTATCAAGATAATCTAAAATATTAGACATTAAAATAAAATCATATTGATTATTATCAAAATTAGTAGCAACATCTAAAATATTACTAACTTGAAAAGTTATATTAACATTAGCTATCCTTTCTCTTACCAACTCATAAGCATCATAACTTTCTAAGTAATTAACCCGCTTAGTTATAGTTGAATAATCAAAAGCGCCACAACTTAAAATATCCATTAAATTTAAAGGACTATAATATTTAATATTATTTTGTAATTGATAATTATAATTGGCAATTTCTTGCCAAAATTGCCGATAACGAAAATCCATTAATAAAGATAAATCCATTATAATACTTGTTAAATCATCTATACTACAACCATCATAAAAGCAATTTAATACTTCTAAATATTTAGCATAATCATATTTTAAAATCATAGCTCTTTTAAGGCCTAAAGCTAAATATTCAGTTAAAAGATTAATATCAAAAGTGTGAATATCCCTTATTCCTTTACTGATTAAAGAAAAAGCTTGATCGCCCCCTGAAAGAACTGTCAAAGCCTTGCTTTTCGCTTGAAAATTCAATAAATCTAAATACCCTTTAATATTTTCATTAGTATAAAAATAAACTTTTTGATAACCATTAAATTTTAAATTACTATCTATTTTTCTTTCTAAAACTGCTGTATTTATCATATTTTTAGTCTGTGAAATAGCATCTTCTAAAGCCATATTATCAGCCTTTCTTACAACGTTTTAAAATAATACTAGGATTTTCTTTAGGCGAATTAGCAATACTTTTTATCTCTTCATCAATTAAATCTTTAGCATAAACATGACTAAAACCAAATAATTTTTGATCAACAAAATCATATGAAAAGATATAATGCAGTAAAATTAGGCCTTCAGGACTCATAATTTTTTCTAAATCTTGTTCTAATTGCAATAATTTAGGATAAGTCCAATCTAAACCATAATTTAAAAATAAATAGTCCATAATATTAGATAAAATTAATAAATCATAATTACCAGCAAATTTTTCCGTTAATTTTGTCACATTACAAGCTTTAAAACTGATATTAGCATCATTTAATTGATGTCGTAAAGTATCATAAACGTTAGCATTTTTTAAATAACTAATATTTTTAAAATAAGTATTTAAATCTTTAATATTTTCTACTACTAACAAGCTAATTAAATTTTGATTTTGGAACAATAATTTTTGTAAACGATGATTATAATTCAATATTTTTTGCCAAAACACGCGATATTTTAAATCCATAAAGGGTAACAAATCACTAATTAATTCATTTACTTGAGCTTCTTTCGTATAATAATCATTAAAAATTTCTAAAGCATTTTTAAATTCCTCATAATTATATTTTAAAATCATGGCTCTTTTGAGCCCTAAAGCCATATACTCTGCTAAACCATTAATATCAAAAGTATCAATATCTTTTATTCCCATACTAATTAACGAAAAAGCTTGATCACCACTAGCTAAAACTGTTAAAACTTTTTGATTCGGCTTAACACCAATTAAATTTAAATAATCATCAACATTTTCATTACTAGCTATATAAGTTGGTGAAAAAGAACTCAACCGTTGATAATCAGGATTAACACCTTTAATAAGATTATGAGTAATAATTTTTTTAGTTTTATAAACCTCCATCATATTTATTTACCCTTTCTTTCTTTGTAAAATAATGGCATCTTTAGAAGTATGGGTTGCATATCTCGGAAGTACTATTAACTCTTCTGTTTCTAAATCACTTGCCACTATTTTAGAGCCATCAATTAAAGGATAACAATTATCAAAAATGGTAGCTAAAGATTCATATTCGAAAACATACTCTAACATAACTACCCCATTATCAACAATTATTTGAGCTAAATTTTCTTCATATTTTTTTAACATTTTATAATCCCAATGATCACCCCATTGAAAATCAAAATAATCAAGAATATTAGAGAGTAAAACTAAATCATAAGGGCCTCTAAAAGTATTAGGTAAATTAAGAGCATTAGCTTCCTGAAAAGTAATATTAGCTTTACCAATATTCTCTCTTAAACGTTGATAATGCGCATCATTCTTCAAAAAATTAACCATCTTACGATAATTATAAAAATTAGTTACATCATTTTTATCTAAAATATGAATTAAATTTCGATTATTACCCGTTTCTTTTTGCACTTTTGTTGTATAATCTATTAAAGTTTGCCAAAACATACGATATTTACTTTCCATAAAAGGTAACAAATCACTTAAAATAGCCATTTCTTCATCATTATCAATCCGTACTTTTTGATCAGTTAACAAAAATAAATTATCTAAAAAAGCTTGATAATCATATTTTAAAATCATCGCCCTTTTTAAACCCAAAGCAATATATTCTGATAAAGCATTAACATCAAAAGTATCAATATTTTTTATTCCTTCACTAATTAACGAAAAAGCTTGATCACCACTAGCTAAAACTGTTAAAACATACTTACTAAGCTTTAAATCAACTTTTTTTAAATACCCTAAAACATATTCATTAGTGCGAAAATAGCCATTAGAAAAATTAGAGTCACAAGGACGATAAGTAAAATCATAAGCTAAACTTTCATAAATCAAATTTTTAGCTTTCCCTATAGCTTCTTCTAAACTCATCATTATCACCTAAACCCTTTTTTGCCTTATAAGAAGTCGATCCGGATTATCTGGCCAAGCAATAACTTCTTCTAATTTTAAATCATTTAAAGTAACAGCACTTTCATCAAATAACTCTGTACTATTCATTAACAAATGTTTAGAAAAAATATAATGTAATAATAATAATCCATTACCATTTAAATGTGCCATAATATTATTTATATACTCTTTTAATTTAGCATAATCCCAATTATTACCCCAAGTTACATAAGCATAATCTAAAATATTCGATAAATAAATTAAATCATATTTGCCTTTTATCCTTTGATAATCATTTAAAACATCTAAATTAATAAACGTTATTTCTGCTTTAGCTAAATTATTTTGTAATTTTTCATAACTAACTTCATCATTTAAATAAGGAATTAAATGAATAAAATCTAAACTAGTATTACTATTTCTTAATCTTCCTAAAAGATACATTAAATTAATTGGTTTAACTTTATAAGCTTGTAAATCATAATTATATTTTACTATTGCTTGCCAAAATTCTTGATAATCAGCTTCCATTAAAACCATTAAATCTTCTATAATTTTTGTTAATGTTTCTAACGAAATATTCGAATCATAAAGTTTAGCCAAAGTTTGTAAATATTCTTGATAATTATATTTCCCGAGCATCGCTTTTTTAAGCCCTAACGCCATATAGGGAGTTAAATTATTTAAATCACCCGTTGCAATCTGATAAATACCTTGACCAACCAAAGAAAATGGCATATCCCCACCAGCCAAAATGCTAAAAGCCGAAGTACCCTCTTTTACATTAATCGTCTTTAAAAGCATTTGTAAATCTTCATTTGAATTAATATAAACTTTTTGAATATCTCGAAATTCACTAGGAATATCTTGAAAAGTATGTTCCAATTGCATTTTAATTAATGCCTTAGTTTGTCTAATATCTAAATCTAGTGCCATAATAACCCCCTAAGTAGCCACTATTGTACCATATTTTCTTAGAATATGCAAACAATTATTTTATTTTGCTTTAATAACTCGAAAAGCTAATACATAAAAAATTAAATTAAATACTAAATGATATCCAATCATCGTTAAAATAGTTTTAATATCTGTAAATAATAATATATTACTAATAATTATATATATTATATAATTAAATAAAGTTATAAATACAAAATTATAAAAATTATTTTGATTAAGATTTTTAAATAAACGATTCAAAAAATACATTATACTTAAAATAATTGTATTTAAAGGAAAATAACTAAAAATAACTAAATCTAATATTAAACCAGTTAATAAATAAGCTTTATAATCTTTTTTATACAAATAAATAAGAAAAAAATATGAAGTAAAATTAGTAAAATTATTAATTATAACATCTAATAAGATTAAAAAGTAAATCATAAACTCTCCTTCATAACTGTAACATATTTTAAATCTTTTATTTCAATACTATAATCTACTATTATTTTCTTTTCTATTCCTTTATTATCGATAATTATATCTTTAACTTTCCCAATATAAATATTTTCTCTTATTTTCCCAAGCCCAGAAGTATATATTAAATCTCCCTTACTAATATTACCATAATTAGAAATATTACTAACTATTAATTCATTATTTTTTACTTCTAATAAACCCAACTCATCATTTATTTTAACTGATATTTTACTATTATTATTAGTAATTAATTTAACTGTACTAGAGTTCTCATTTACTTTATCAATTATACCAATTAATGTATTATCATAAATAACTGGATTACCATTAAATTCATAATCTTTACCCCCTCTTATCGTTATAGTATCTAAATAATTATAAATATCTTTATAAATAATATAAGTATTTAAATAATCACTTTCATATATATAATCTATTTCACTAAATTCTAATAATTTATTATAATCATTTTCTGTAATACTACATCTTAAAGGTGTATAAATATCATTAGTAACTTCTAATAATTCATATAAAGGTTCTTTTAAAACTACCACTAAAAACAATACTAAAAACAAATAATTATTTTTAATAATCTTTATCATTTTTGACCACTTTCTAAATATAACTTTAATATACTAGCATTAATTTTATTTAAAACATTTTCATCATTTGTATTCATCACTAACTTTTCATAATTATCTAATATTTCATAAAATTTTTTCGAAACATTTATTGTACTAATATAAATATCTAAATTCTTATTTTCCATAATACTAACCATTTTATTGACAATATCTAAATCTTTATACAAAGCTACATAAACTTTATATAAATCATTATCTTTTAAAACTATTCCCATATTTAAAGTTTTCACTTTTTCATTAGCTTCAGAAATATTACTATAACTACCTACTTCCAAAGCATAGACAACATATTTTTCTTTAGCATAAATATTTTCTTTATTTAAAACAAAAAAAGTTATTATAATACCCGCACTTATGGATAAAATGATCATTATTATATTACGTTTCATATTATCACCAAAATAAATATATCACAAAGTAGTTAAAAAAATTGTCAAACTATGACTTAAATACCGAAAAAAGGAAGAATATTTTATTATCCTTCCTAACTTCCTAACTTTATTCGCCATGGACTTTCTTTACTTCCATCTCCACTTTTGATTGTCGCTTCTGATTTGAGTACAAGGACCGGACGCACGCCAAATCCGCTGTAGTTCACGAGGATGCGGTACACATAGCCACTATATTCGACATCTAACGCAGTGCCAGTAATGTCGGCTTGGCGAGAAAGGGTCCATTCATATACTCCATTATATAACCAATTTTCACTTCGATTTGCTTTTTTATCATAACTATATAATTGGGTACCCCAGTTCTTTGGAGCTGATGCATATCCATACTCTGTAGCATACATTAATCCTACTTTACTTGTTTGATATAATAAGGCATCTGTACATGGTACTTTACTAGTTGAATTATCTGTACATTGACTTGATGAAGTTGTTAATTTATTTGCTCCTAATTCATTATCATATGCTGTTTTCATATTATTTTTTTTGTATATACTATCCGATGTATTTCCTCCAATATACCACTTTGTATTTTCTATTAAACTCGTATATGCACTTAAACTTTTTAAGTAATTTCCACTCTCACTATTTAATGTCTGATTCAATGTACTTGATACCCAGTTATTCCATGTAATAGAACTTTCTCCACTCCAATAAAATCCATCTACATCTGTACTATTCTCTACTCTTGATGTAAAATCACTAGATGAAGTCTTTGAAACTTTGGATGTACTTAAGTTTCCTCCTAATTCAGAGGCTGTTATATATTCACTTTTAATTATCTTCATTCGATACTTTGATGGATCATTCTCTTCTGGAAACCATCCTATTACTCGATATAATTTAGTGATATCATTACATTCTCCAGTAGCATTATCATTCCCATCTAAACATACATAATTATTTGGATTATTTCCAGAAAACCGATAACTATTATCTCCAGCTTCATTATCACCATATATTCCTTTACCATCGTGATATATTACATATCCATCCCCAACTGTTTTCAATGTATTATATGTGCCACTGGCCTCTTTTGAATTATCTGCATTATCAATAACTGTTATTTTTAATGCATTTTCATAACTATGGTCTGATTGCAATCCGGTAAATGTACAAGAAGTATTATCTATTGCACAACTACAACTTGCTCCACTTATTTCTGATACATCGCATGTTACACTTTTTATTCCACTATTATCTGTCGCATTTACGGTTATTACTACTTGATCTATATAGTTTTCTTTTTGCGTTGCTCCTACTTCTGGTGGTTGTGTATCCAAAGTTATTTTATCTAATACCACTTCCGATATATTATTAAAATTATCTTTTAAAAAGGCATATTTAGTTTGTTCTCCTTGCGTATCAGTTAATGTTGTTACTCCATCTGTTATCTCTGTTACTCCATTTGTCTTAACCCAACATCCATCTTCTTTACTTGGTTTTTCCTCTGTATCCTTTATACAATAATCTGTTATATCTGTATCTTCCCATTTTAAATATATACTATTTTTTAAAGTATTAGTATATTCCGGATTTGTACTTCCTCCAATATTAAATGTAAATGCTTGTGGTATTGTTTTATCCATATCAAAATATAAATAACATAAAGTAGCACTTTTGGTTTTTAATGTCACTTTGCCATTATCATATTCTAAACCACCATCTATTGCTTTCCCACTATTATCTACACATCCTGATTTAGTTTTATTAAATGTATAGCTTGTTGGCCAGGTTGTATCTTTACTTTCCACATAAGTATAAGTACCATCTTCTTGTAATTCTTCTAAATACATAGAAAACATATTGTTTTTTGTATTATTATTAATTAAATTTACCTCATCTAAAATAACTTTCTCTTTCTTAGAAAATATTACATTAGATAATATAATTGTTAATACTAATAGTATTAACAAACAAAAGTACTTTTGTTTGTTAATACTATTAGTATTAACAAACAAAAGTACTTTTGTTGTCTTGTCATTTTAACCTCTTTTCTCATTCTCATTATGCTTCATCAAACTGCTTCTTATCTTAATCAAAGTATATCAATTGCTTTTAAAGAAGTCAACCAATTTAATAAATATTTTTTATTTCTTTACAATAGAAAAAGGAAGTATAACTTCCCATTAATCCAATTTACTTTTTAATATTTCTTTAACCATAGTCGGATTTGCTTTACCTTTAGTTTCTTTCATAACTTGTCCTACAAAATAATCAAAAAGATTAGTTTTACCATTATGATAAGCTACTATTTGTTGTTCATTATTATCTAAAATATTGTCAATAATACTTTCTAAAGCTTTACTATCTGATATTTGCGCATTATCTTTAGTTATATAAGTTTTAGGTTCTTTTCTTTCTTCTAAAGATTTATTAAATATTTCTTTAGCTTGTTTAGAAGAAATAGTTCCTTTATCTAACTCCATTATTATTTGCTTAAGTAATGCCGGTGTTAAATAAAATTCCTTTAAAGTAATATCCTCTTTACTTAAATAAGCTACAATATTAACTGTCAAATAATTACATGCTATTTTAGGGTTTATTCCCAAATTAATACATTCTTCGAAATAATCAGCATAATCTTTTTCTTTAATAATTGTATTAGCATCATATTCTGATAAACCTAATTCATTAATATACTTTGCTTTTCTTTCTCTTGGTAAAACTGGAATACTTTTTTTAATTTCTGCTAACCAATCTTTAGAAATCTTTAACTTAGGAATATTAGGTTCCACAAAATATTTATAATCGATAGCATCTACCTTACTACGCATCCTAATAGTAGTCCCAGTTTCTTCATCAAAACGTCTTGTTTCTTGTTCCACTTCTGCATAGCGACCAGCATCTTTCAACTCACTTTGTCTTTTTATTTCATAATTAATAGTTTCATAAACATTTTGAAAAGAATTAACATTTTTAACTTCTACTTTCGTTCCTAATTCTTGCGCATCTTCATCCATTATAGAGACATTTACATCACAACGAATTTGCCCTTTTTTAGTATCAGCTTCCGAAACATCACAATATTGATAAGTTCTTCGCATATATTCTAAAAAAGCTACCGCTTCTTCTGCTGAATTAAAACAAGGTTCCGTAACTAATTCTAAAAGTGGCACTCCAGAACGATTATAATCGATTAAAGAAGCATCAGAATAATGATCTAAACTAGCTGAATCTTCCTCTAAATGGATATCATGGATTAAAACTTCTTTATCTTGACCATTAACTTCAATAGTTATTTTACCATTAATTCCAACTGGGGCATGCATTTGGGTAATTTGATACCCTTTTGGTAAATCTGGATAATAATAATTCTTTCGATCAAAGTATAAATATTCAGGTACTTGACAATTTAAAACTAAAGACATTAACAAAGCTTTTCTAACACATTCTTTATTAAGCGTTGGTAAAGTCCCTGGAAAAGCCATATCTAAAGGGCGCACATTAACATTAGGTATTTCACTATAAGAATTAATAGCTTGGGAAAACACTTTAGCCTTACTAGTCATTTCACAATGCATTTCTAAACCAATGACAGCTTTATAATTACTCATTTTGCCACTCCTTTGCTATTTGATTTTGATAAGGCATTTGTTGTTCTAAAGCATAAGCAATATTTAAAACATTAGCATCATCATAACAATTGCCTGTAATATTTATACCTACTGGTAAATCATCAATAAAACCATTAGGAATAGTAATAGAAGGAAATCCCCCAAAATTACCAATTTGTAAATGTTCTTCTAAAACTGAAAGCTCATCATCAGAAACAGTATCTTCTAAATTAGCAAGTACTGGAGCAGGCCCTTTAGAAACTGGTAAAATTAAGCCATCATAAGTTTGAAATAACTTTTTCATTTCATCTACAATCAATCTTCTAACTCTTTGGGCATTAACAAAATATTTTTCTTGATTTTCTTTTTGTAAAATATATGATCCAATAACAAATCTCCTCTTAATAAGCGGAGAAAACCCTTTGGTACGGTGATCCATCATCATTTCGGTAACTCCAGCACCTTCTCCCCGGGGCCCAAATACTATACCGGTTAAATTCGACATATTAGAAGTAGCTTCAGCACAAGACAAGCAAACATAAACACTAGGAATAGCTTTAAGTAAATTTTTATCGATTGAAACTGGTGTCACCTCTACACCCAACTCTTTTAAAATTTCTAAAGTTCGTTGAAAATTTTCTAAATGTTTTTTTAATTCCCAACTAGGATTATGATAATTTTGTAAATCCACTATTTCTTTTATATAAAATAATTTTTTACCTTTAACATGCCCATTTAAAGAATCATATAAATGCATATGTTGTGAATCCCAACTAGTTAAATCATGAGTATCTAAACCTTTCATTGCATCAACTACTAAAGCAGCATCAGCTACACATCTCGTAAGACAGCCACAATGATCTAGTGAAGAAGCAAAAGGAAATAAACCATAACGGCTTATCATCCCATAAGTCGGTTTATAACCAACTATTCCACAAAAAGCTGCCGGTTTTCTAATCGAATCACCCGTATCACTACCTAACGCAAAAGGATAAACCCCAGCTGCTACTGCTGCAGCACTCCCGGCAGAAGAACCACCACAAATATGCTTTAAATTCCAAGGATTTTTAACGGGACCTGTATGACAAGTAGTTCCTGTTCCCCCCATTCCAAATTCATCTAAAGCCGTTTTATTAACTGGAATCGCACCATTTTTTTCTAAATTAAGAACCGCCGTAGCACTAAAAAATGGCACATAATCTTTTAAAGTATTAGATGAACCAGTTGATAAAATTCCTTTTGTTGAATAATTATCTTTAATACCATAAGGAATGCCTGAAAGATAAGAATCAGTTACCTTTCCACCTTTGGCATCATCCAAAATAGTGACAAAAGCATGACATTTTTCTTGTAAAGCATGAGATTTTTGTAAAGATTCTTTAACTAATTCTTCACTAGTTACTTCGCCATTTATTAATTGTTGGTGAAGTTCAATAATATTTTTAGCCATATGCATTATTCTTCACCCCCAACTACTCTTGGTACCTTTATTTCTCGATCTTCATAAGAATCACAATTTTGTAATAATTCTTCTATAGAAACTGACTCTTCACAAACATCATCAGTTAAACAATACTCAAAATCATCTAAAGCATGAGTCATTGGTTCAACTTCCGAAATATCAGCAATTTTATTAATTAATTCCATATTTTCATCAATAATATCAAATTCTTTCAAAACTAATTCATTTTCTTCTTTACTTAAACCAATTAAAAGTTTTTTAGCATAATCACTAACCATTTCACTTGTAAATTTACTCATGTAATACCTCTTTATTAATATTCACAACTACCTGGAGTTCTTGGAAATGGTATAACATCTCTAATATTATCGACACCAGTTAAGTATATTATTAATCTCTCAAAGCCCATCCCAAAGCCAGAATGGAAACAACCACCATATTTTCTTAAATTACAGAACCAATCAACGGCATTAATATCAACCCCTAATTCTTGGGCTCTTTTGACAATTTTATCATAATCATCTTCTCTTTGTGAACCACCCATCAGTTCCCCAGCCCCAGGAACTTCTAAATCAACTGCAGCTACAGTTTTACCATCTTCATTTTGTTTCATATACCAAGCTTTAATATCTTTAGGCCAATTAGTAATAAAAACAGGACCATTAAAATACTCAGTAATATATTTTTCATGCTCTTTGGCAATATCCTCATTATAATCAGGCGTAAATTCCCATTTCACATCAGCTTTTTTTAAAATATCTATTACATCATGATGACTAATCCGGACAAATTCCGAATTAACTAATTTATGTAATTTATCTAGTAAACCGTTCTCTACAAATTTATCGCAAAAAGCTAATTCCAAATGACATTTATCTAAACAATAATTAATAATAAATTTAAGCATATCTTCTTCAATATCCATAAGACCATTTAAATCACAAAAAGCAATTTCTGGCTCAATCATCCAAAACTCATTGGCATGGGTTTTTGTATTAGAATTTTCAGTTCTAAAAGTTGGTCCAAACGTATAAATCTTTTTAAAAGCCATCGCAAAAGCTTCCCCATGCAATTGTCCTGAACCAGTAATAAAAGTTAATTTATTAAATAAATCTTGTTTCATATCCACTTTACCATCTATCTTTGGTAAATTATTAAAATCTAAAGTTGTAACTTTAAACATTTGATCAGAACCTTCACAATCAGCAGTTGTTAAAAGTGGCGTATGAACATAAACATAATTA
This sequence comes from uncultured Bacilli bacterium, assembly GCA_947626655.1. Classification (GTDB taxonomy): domain Bacteria; phylum Bacillota_I; class Bacilli_A; order RF39; family UBA660; genus SIG200. The sequence goes on along the minus strand of CANQTA010000034.1, from coordinate 914 downwards.
TGACTTTGAAAATATTCATGAATAGCAGCTGCTGCTACACTTCTTATCCGAAAAACTGCTTGAAAAAGATTAGTTCTTGGTCTTAAATAAGCTTGCTCTCTTAAAAACTCCCGCGTATGTCTTTTTGGTTGAATAGGATAATCTTCAGGACAATTTCCCAAAAGTTTAATATTAGTTGCTTGCATTTCAATATCTTGATTACCTTTAGATTTAACAATCTTACCAGTTACCTCTATAGCACAACCTACCAATAATTTTTGTACTTCTTTAAAATTAGCTAAAGTCTCATCATAAACAACTTGCAAATGCTCTTGGGTAGTTCCATCAGAAAAATCAATAAAACCAAAAGTTTTTTGATCACGATGATTTCTAATCCAGCCACAAATCGTAACTTCTTTTTCTAAAAACTCCTTAGTATTTGCTAATAAATCTTTTAAATCCATAATTTTCTCTCCTCGTATAATATTTTTTGTAATCAATTAATTTTGATTACTTTGATATGAATTTTATAATTTTTAGTTATAACTAAAAATTATAAAATTTTCGCTTTTTGACTGTTGGTAGTCTAATACTTATAATATTTCTTTGAAATATTTTAGTTGAATGGAAAATTCTTTCTCTCCTTGCAACTTTGATTGCTTTTTAAAGACTGCTTCCTAACTTAAATCTATATTCTTCTAACTCAGATGCTGCAACTCTTTAAGTAACATAGCATTTTACCTATTTAAAGATGATTGCTAATATGCGAGGTTGCTGTTATGGTTTAAGATTAGACTACCACATTCATTTTAATATTTCACAAAATTCTTAATTAGAAAGGTGGTGATTTTATGAATCAAACTTTATTTGTTGGTATTGATGTCTCTCTAAAATCTAATCAAGTTTGTGCAATAAATTTTAATCAAGACAAACTT
>CANQTA010000033.1 GCA_947626655.1 uncultured Bacilli bacterium | reverse complement strand
TCATTATCAACATGGATATGTATATCATCATATAGAGTACTTACTGATAATGAATGTTTTTTAGGAGTATTCGCTGTAATCATAGACTTACTACCATTACCATTTATCGTTACACTAAAATATGCATACGTTGCACTTATTATTAGCAGTAACATTATTAAGACTCCTACTAAGCTTATTATTACTTTCTTATTCTTCATCATCTTCTACCTCTTTCACTATTTATTAACATCGAAACTTTTCTAATATTCCAAAATATACCATTACCAATGGTCCTTAATATAATTAAATTATAACAATCGTCAAGACTATTGTCAATGGTCTTTTTGACTTTTGAATAAAAAAATAATTTATAATGTTTAAAATGGATGTGAAAATATGGAATTTAAAGCTAATGATTACAAACCAAGCGAGACTTTTAAATTTATTAGACAATGTTCAGGATTAACCCAAAAAGAATTAGCAGAAAAATTGCATAAATCAAAAAATTGGGTAAAAGCTAATGAACAAGCTATTTCAAGATATTACTTTGAAGACTTGTTAAAAATGGCTAATTTATTCGATATAGAAATTAAAATAATTAAAAAATAACGGAGTTAATTAAATTTAAATACTCCGTTTTTCTATAATCATAAACATATAAAAAATGAAAAGCTATTAACTTTCCATCTTTTCAAATTGACTATTATAAAGTTCAGCATATTTACCATTTAGTTTTAAAAGTTCTTCATGGTTACCTTGTTCAACTATATTACCATCTTGCATCATTAATATTAAATCAGCATTTTTTATCGTTGATAATCGATGCGCTATAATAAATGAGGTTCGTCCTTCCGTTAATTTATCCATGGCTTTTTGGACTAATTCTTCCGTTCTTGTATCTACACTTGAAGTAGCTTCATCTAAAATTAGAAATGGTGCATCTTCTATCATCCCTCTAGCAATAGTTAACAATTGTTTTTGACCACTTGATAAAGTTTCATTATCAGTTAAAACAGTATCATAACCATTAGGTAAAGTCTTTATAAAATGATCTAAACCAACAATTTTACAAGCATTTACAATTTGCTCATCCGTCACATTACTTTTATTATATCTAATATTTTCCTTAATTGTTCCTTCAAAAACCCAAGTATCTTGCAAAACCATAATAAATAAATCATGAATATTTTTTCTAGTTAATTCTTTGGTTGAAATTCCATCTATTTTAATATCTCCATCATTAATATCATAAAATTTCATTAATAAATTAACCATTGTTGTTTTACCAGCCCCAGTTGGACCAACTATTGCTATTTTTTGTCCAGGCTTAACAGATACATTAAAATCTTTAATAATTATTTTATCAGGATTATAACCAAATTTAACATGATCAAATTCAATTGCTCCTTTTACTTCTTGTCTAGTTAACTTTTTAGTCATTTGACTCTCATCAGGCATTTCTTCTTCTGCTAAAAATTCAAAAACTCGTTCACTTGCTGCTGCACAAGATTGCAAAGAAGACATCGATTGAGCAATTTGAGACAATGGTTGCGTAAATAACCTTACATACATCATAAATGCTACAATTATGCCAAAATCAATTACATCATTCATCGTTAGTAAAGCCCCAACAATACAAACACAAACATAACCAAAATTACCAATAAAGCCCATAAATGGATGCATTAATCCAGATAAAAATTGACCTCTTCTGACATTTTCAAAAATATCATCATTAATACGTTCAAATTCTCTATTGGCTTCCTCTACCCCATTATAAACTCTTACAATATTATGTCCTGAATACATTTCTTCTATATGACCATTTAATTCACCAATTCCATCTTGTAATCTTTCAAAATATTTTTGACTTCTACTAATAACTAAAATCATAAAAACAAAACCAATAATACTTGAAACAATTGCTGTAAGGGCCATAATTCCATTAGTAATAAGCATCATAATAACTGAACCAATAAGTAAAGTTACTGCACTTACTAAAGTACCTAAGCTTTGATTTAACGTCATACTTAATGTATCAACATCATTAGTAACTCTTGATAAAATATCACCATAACTTGTAGAATCAAAATATTTAAGTGGCATATTATTTATCTTTTCACTAATATCTTTTCTTAAAGCTTTTGAAAATTTATTAGTTACAACAGCCATAATAAATTGTTCAATATAGCCAAAAATCGCACTAATCAAATAAATTATAACTAAAGTAATAACAATTTTCTTTATACCTGCCATATCAATACCAATCATTATTCCTTCAGTTATCAAATTAGTTAAATCACGTAGTTTATCAGGACCAATAATTGATAAAATTGAACTTATCATTGCTAAGCCAACAGCTATAAAAATTGGTATTAAAAATGGTTTACAATATCGAATTAAACTTTGCATTGAACCTTTGAAGTCTTTAGCTTTTTCCTTAGTTTGAGGTCTTCTTCCAGGATGCATTATAATTCACCTCCAAGTTCACTTTGAGATAATTGTGATAAAGCTATTTCTTTATAAACTTGACAATTTTTAAGTAATTCTTCATGTTTACCCATACCAACCACTTTACCATTATCTAAAACTAATATTTTATCTGCATCTTTAATCGTTCCAATTCTTTGTGCTACAATTAAAGTTGTCGCATCTTTGGTATATTTTTTTAAATTTTTTCTTAAAACAAAATCGGTTTTGTAATCAAGCGCTGAAAAAGAATCATCAAAAATATAAATTTCAGGATCTCGAGCTATAGCTCTAGCAATAGCTACTCTTTGCTTTTGGCCACCAGATAAATTAGTACCACTTTGAGCCACTGCCGCCTTATAAGTGTTTTTCATTTTGGAAACAAATTCTTCACCTTGGGCTACTTCGACAGCTTCTTTTATTTTCTTCATATCTGCTTTCTTACGTCCATTATCACCATAAGCCACATTTGAGGCAATATCACCTCTAAATATTACTGCTTTTTGTGACACATACCCTATTTTATTATTTAAAGAACTTAACTTATAATCTTTAACATTGATGCCATCAACTAAAACCTCGCCACTAGTAGCATCATAAAATCGGGGAATCAAATTAATTAAAGTACTCTTCCCAGAACCAGTCGATCCAATAAAAGCAATAGTTTCTCCTTTATTGGCTTTAAATGATATATTTTCTAAAATACACTCTTCAGCATCCGGATATCTAAAAGAAACATTTTTAAATTCCACCGTTCCTACTTCCTTGCCTACTTCCATAGTTCCATCTTTAATATGAACATCTCTTTCTAAAACCTCTAAAATCCGGTGAGCTGAAACTGAAGCCCGTGGATAAATAATAAAAATCATAATAAGCATCATAAAAGAAATTAAAACTTGCATTGAATAAGATGAAAAAACTACCATATCTCCAAATAATGTAAATTTATCCATCATATTAGCTTTATTAATTAAAATAGCTCCAATAAAATAAATAGCTAAAGATAAACCAGACATAACTAATGACATTACTGGCGATAATATTCCCATCACTTTTTGATTAAATAATTGAACATTTTTCAAATTTTCATTAGCTTCTTCAAACTTCTTTTGTTGATAATCTTCTGCATTAAAGGCTCTTATTACTCTAATACCAGTTAAATTTTCTCTTGTAATTCTATTTAAATTATCTGTTAACTTTTGCACAATCTTAAATTTTGGAAATACCAAAACCATCAATATTACAATAGTAATTAACAAGATAACTACCCCTACTGCTGTTGCCATACTCCAAGTTAAATTCTTACCCATAATTTTTAAAACTGCCCAAACTGCCATTATCGGTGCCTTAATCATAGCTTGTAATCCCATTGCAATAAGCATTTGCACTTGTGTAACATCATTTGTAGTTCTTGTAATTAAACTACTTGTTGAAAAATCTTTTATTTCTTCTGTACTAAATGTACCAACTTTTTCAAAAACTGCTTTTCTTGTTATCTTTCCAAAATAAGCTGCTACATTGGCGGCAAAATACCCCACAATAAAAGACGTCACTAAAGAACCTAAAGCACATAATAACATGTATCCCCCTTCTTTTAAGATACTTGCCATCGTACTACCTTTAGTTTGAACTAAAACTGTTATTTCTGACATATAATCTGGTATTTTTAATTCTAAATAAACATTACCAGCAATAAATATTACACATAATAAGGCATAAATTAACTCTCTTTTACCCATTTTTGTTAATAATTTTAACATATGCATCCCTCCTGTTGCATTACTAAATTTTACCACACTCAAAATATATTGCAACTATTAATTTTAAATACCTTTTGTGATAAATAAATGAAAAAGTTTAAAAAAGAACTCTATTGTTCTTTTAATTTACTCTCACCCGTTTTATAATCTATCTCGATTCCTTCTTGAACATTATATATATAAATATTAAACTTTATTCCAACTCCCTTATCTTCTATTGAATAACCTTCCATTTCTACTCCACTAGCAACTAAATTATCTGCTTCAAATATTGGTGTAACTCGATATAAAACATGATTATTAGTCTTCTTTATATAATTTGCTACCATATTTTCATACTCTAACATTACCCCTGTATTCATTGCTCTTGTACAAGTAATCAAATTTTTTGTATTAGCATTTTCTCCAGTTAATTGATATCCTATTAAGTGACAACGATTATATAAATACTTTCCTGGTACTAAATCATCATATCTCACTGTATGCCAACCACTTGGTTTAACCATCCCAATACTACCTCGTTCTTCCGTCGGCATTAAACTACTACCTATATTTGCATAGGCTACCCCACATCTACCTAAACTATCTAAATCACTATAACTTTCAAATTCCTCTTCTGGCAAATTATTAAAATCAAAATATGGTTCATTATTATTAATAATAATATATTCTTCTCCACTATAAGCAGGTATTTCTCCTATATTATATGTTCTATTATCATTTAATGATTCATTACTATAAGCATAACTATTAATAAATTCTTTTATTTCACTTTCAAAATTATAATATAAACATATTAATACAATTAAAATTAAAGTTATCGTTAAACTCTTATTTTTCCTCTTTTTTCTTTTACTCATATACTCCCTCACTAATTATAAATATCTTTATCTATTCTTATTAATTACTTTTTTATAAATTTCCAAAAATAATAAAATTGATGAAGCCATAATTAACAAAATTAACAAATGAAACCATGGAATACTACTAGTTTCTAATAATTTAGCTAAGAAAGGTACTTCCATAACAATAAAATGCAAAAGAATCGAACCACCCACACTAACTAATATAAAATAATTAGTTTTAATAGGAATATCCAAAGCTGATTTTTCTTCACTTCGCGTATTAAAAACATGAATATTTTGAATAAATACCATAAGAGCCATAATATAACCTCTTGCTAAATTAACATCCATTTTTAAAACATTTAATAAATAAACCCAAATAATAAAGACAATTAAACCAATAATTAAAGCTGAATATGCAATTTCCCCAATTAACTTTTTATCAAATAATGCTTCTTTAGAACTGCGTGGTGGTTTTTTCATTATATCATCTTCAGGTCTTTCAAAAGACAAAGCCATATCTTGAAGACCATCTGTAACTACATTAAGCCATAATAATTGAATAGCAACTAAAGGCATTGGTAAATCAAATAAAATTGCTAACATAAAGAACAAAACTTCTGCTATTCCACAAGATATTAAGAAAAATATAATTTTTCTGATATTAGCATAAGCACAACGTCCTTCCTTAACTCCCATTACAATTGATTTAAAATTATCATCAATCACAATCATTTTAGCACTAGACTTCGCAATATCTGTTCCACTCCCCATCGCAACTCCGATATTAGCACTTTTTAAAGCTGGAGCATCATTTACCCCATCACCAGTTACTGCTACAAATTCCCCTTGTCTTTTTAAAGATTCTACTATCTTCAATTTTTGTAAAGGCGTAACTCTTGTAAAAATTTTTTTAGTTTTAATAAAATCATCAATTTCTTCTTCAGATAATTTAAATACTTCTTCAAGTTCCATTCCCGTTGTTACTTCCGACTTTTTGGTAGTTAATTGCAAATCTTTAGCTATTTTAAAAGCTGTTAATGGATGATCACCAGTAATCATTAACACTTTAATTCCTGCACTTAAACACATTTTTATAGCTCCAATTGCTTCTTTACGAATTGGATCAATAAAACCGACCATCCCTTGAAATGTTAGTTTAGCTATATCTTTTTCTGTATACTTATCCTTTTTCTTAACTTTACCTGATGCTAAAGTTATTACTCGATAACCAGATTCTGCTAAATCTTCATTTTGTTTATCTATAATACTATTATTTACTTTTTCTTTAGTTAAAGCTACATCTTTACAAAAACTTTTTACAACTTCTAAAGAACCTTTAACAGTACAATAAACATCACCATCCATTTCATAAAAAACAGCTGAATATTTTTTTTCTGACTCATAAGGCATTCTTTCAATAACTTTAATATTACTAATATCAATATTTAATTTGGCCCCTAAAACCAAAAAAGCAATATCTATTGAATCACCAATTCTATTATCTTCATCAATTGTTGCTTCGTTATTTAATACTCCTAACAAAGCTAACTCTTTAGCTAATTTTATATTTTTACCAATAACTTCCCCTTTTAATTCATAACCTGTTCCAATCACATCAAAAGAATCACCATTAGGTAATATTATTTTCTTAGCAGTTTGTTCATTGACTGTCAAAGTTCCAGTTTTATCTGAAGCAATAACAGTACAACTTCCCAATGATTCTACAGCATTTAATTCTTTTACTATGACATTTTGTTTAGCCATCTTATTAGAAGCAATTGTCAAAGCCATAGTAAGAGCCAGTGGCAACCCTTCGGGCATCGCCGATACTGATAAAGCAATTACTGCCAAAAACATTTCATTATAAGGCATATTTTTTGAAATCAATAAAAAAGTTAAAATAATAGCAATTATAACTATTAAAATAGTAATTTGTTTGGAAAATTTTTCTACTCTAATGGTAAGTGGTGACTTTTCACTTTGCGTTTTATTTAAACTATCTGCAATTTTTCCAATTTCTGTATCCAGACCAATTCTTACCACAACCCCAGTACATCTTCCTTTTACAACTGCTGTTCCAGCAAATAACATATTATATTGGTCCGTAATTTGAGCATTTTCTTTCTTAATTATTTTACCATCTTTTTCAACATTAACACTTTCTCCAGTTAAAATTGATTCATCAATCATCAACGAATTAGCACTTATTATTCTAATATCAGCACTTATTTTATCCCCTGATTCTAATTCCACTATATCCCCAATAGTTAATAAACTAGAATCAATTACTTGCTTCTTTCCATCTCTTATTACTTTCGTCTTCAAACTAACTAATTTTGACAATGATTCAGCAGTAACATTAGCTTTATTTTCTTCATAAGTTCCCATTAAAACATCTACTAAAATGATAAATAAAATAGCCAAAGCATCAATCATTTCATGAGCCAAAAAAGAAAATAAAACTGTCAAAAGTAATAAAATAACAATTGGATCTTTAAATTCACTCAAAAAAATTTTAATAATACTTTTTCTTTTCTTAGTTGGTAAAATATTCAAACCATATTTTTCTATTCGTGCGCGAGCTACATTAGTACTTAATCCCGTTTTAGACGTTTTTAACTCTTCATAAATATTTTCGACATTTTGGTTATAAAACATATTTATTCCCTCTATTCTTAATAAGAATATCATAAAACTTCTACATTTTAAATAAAAAAGTATTATTTTAAATCATTTTTTATCCAAGTCATTATAACATTTACTACATACGCTATCTCTTCTTCAGTTAATACTCTATCTTTCGGTATATGATGCCATTTTTCTAAACAACCACGACAACAAGTAGCAGTAGCATGCTCTCCAATAAATACTGGATGTCCTTTATAAGGTGTTTGTTTACCATCATTTAAAATATTAACTCCCGCTAATCTAGTCCTTATAAACTTATAAGCATGTTCCTCTATTGTTTCCAAACCCTTCTCATTAATATATTGTTTATCTTTAGCTTTCAAATGAAAACTACTCCGAAATTTTGATTTCTGTAAACTAACTAATATTTTATTTATATCTTTTTCCATCATTTATTTTGTCATCTTTTTATTTCTAATAACAACATAAACTATTACCCCTAATAAACTTCCAACTAAAATTACTCCTAAAGAAGAAAATATAATAATTGAAGCTTTATTACTTTTCGCATCATTAGTACTAGATGAATTATAATTATTACTACTACCACTATTATTACTTGAATTTGATCCATCATTTATAACCCTGTTACTTAATACTTCTTCACTATCAATTGGATTTTCTACTGTAACTGGTAAACAATCAGTCTTTCCATCTGCAATACAACTAACAATATCCTTATCTCCAACTTCGTAAGCTTCCTCAATAACTTTTTCTAAATCAGTATTATAAGCAGCCATCGCATAAGTATCACTAATAATAACTAAAGGAGTTCCCAAATAACTTGCATCTTCAAAACCAGCATTTTGAAAAGCAATCGCAACTCTAACCCCTAATTCATAATCTTTTCCTTCAGCCCAATCAACGTGATCAACATATAATTCTTTACCAACAATCTCAAAAGTTTTATTATAACCATCTAGTTTTTCTAAATATTCTCTTTCGGCTTCACAATAAGGACAACCACCTGCTTCAAAAATATATACTTTTACTTTATCTTTAGCCATAACTAAATTAGGTACAATAACCAATGTTAATAACAATAATAATTTAAATTTTTTCATATAACCACCTTTTAAAATTATAAATCAGAAATTCCAAAAAGTAAACTCTCACCACTTAAATAGCCATATTCGTTATTAACATAATGCATTTGATATTGATTACCAGTTAAATTATAAATATTTTAAATGTTTTTTAAAGTTCCAACCTCATACTTAATGCATTAATAAGTAATCAAAGTAATAGATTCTTTATATTTTTATAGGTATCATAATTTTAGTAACATATTCTTCTTCACAATTTTTATTCCAACTACCATCTATATATTGTTCTACTGGAATACCAACAATTTTATAATTTTTAACTTTTATTTCTTCTAATATTTTTTCATAAGTTTTATTTATATTTTGATACTAAAATCTAACATAACCTTTTTTCATCATCCAAAAAATATTGACAATCTGTTTCCCTATCTCTTTCTTTTATTAATTCCATCTTTTTTCACCTAATTTAAATCTTAACATCTTTTCTATTTCAGTAAAAGATTGCTGGTCATATAATGCTTTGATACCAAATAAATTAACTTACTTTATATAAACTTTCTTTACAAAATATATTATAAATTCAAGAACAATACATTTTAAAAAGAAGTTATCAATCAGATAGCTTCTTTACTTTTTCGATATGAGTTTTATCAATTACTAAAATATCAAAATTATCAAGATGAGTTTTCATTAGTTCATCATAAGGATACTTTCCTATACCATACTCCTTTATTAACCTTTCATTATCAGGAAATACTCCTAAATGCGTATACTCTAAGAAGTCATACTTATTACTGAATATATAGTATTTTAAGATTAACCCAGTCTCATGCTCAAACTTTAAAATACTTTCTATATCGTATTCTTTAGGAACCATCTTTGCTAATCTTTTTAACTTCTTTTGAGCAAAAATACTATTCATATAAATAGTTCTAACATCCTTTAAAAGATAAACATAATCCGTAACTTTGTCAACATTATTTATGATGACTCTGTACTTTTTCAAAAGATTCTTTCCTCCTTTTCTTTTAGAAATTTTATTCTAAACAGAAAAGATATGCAACATCACTGGTCACATAATGTATAGTTTCTTTATTTAAATTAATATTTTACATGTTATTACACTATTTTTACTAAGTATTTATGACAAGCTATTTTAGTTAAATTCCCTTTTTTACAAGTTAATCCAGCTAAAAAATCAATACTTCTTGTAATTAATTTAGAATCTAATTCAGTTAAATCTACCATCATATTATCTTTAATTTTTTCTAAATCCCTATAACTTTTAATTTTCATTATCTCACCTCTCATATAAGAAAATTCTAACATACTTACAAATATTAAACTACATAACTGGTCATATCATGCTAATTATTTTCTAAATAATCCTTTAAAATTCTTTTTATCTCCTCTTTTAACTTTTGCGGTTTAATAATTTTTATATACTCAATATTTCTTAACACATAGTATTTAAACCCCGTAAGATCTTTATTCATCCATAGTTTAAAATACTTATTATCATATTTAGCTATTTTAATATTTTTTCCAAATACTTCAATAACATTATCTAATAAAGAATTATCACATAAAACCTCTATATCTTCTCCTACTCCGCCATACAGGGAAATAGAAGCATCAATAATCTTTTTTATATCATCTTTCTTAATACTCTTAGAAATTTCATCATCTAATATCTTAATATTTTTCATTCGATCAAGGCGAAACCTTTTAAGAATCTTTTCCCCTCTTTTTAACGCAATTAAATATAACTCTTGTATCGAATAAACTACATTATAAGGAGATACAATATAACTATCTATTTTAACATTTTTTAAAGTAGGATTAAGTTCATATTTATAATAATCAAAAGCAATCATTTTCTTTTGATAAATAGCATTATTAATATCTTCAATATTTTTAATAATTTCCATATTATTAGTTTTAATATAATTAGAATATATTTGATAATCTTTTATCTTTTCATTTTCATAAATATTTTGCATATTTTGACATTTTTTAATTATTTCTTTTGATATACTTTCCGGTATAAAAGTAGCATAACTAAAAGTATCAATAATAGTTCTTACTTCTCCGGGTTCAAAATCTGTATCAGGATTATTTAATAAACAATAATAATTTTTATTACCAACTTTAGAAACTAAAATGTCATAATCTAATTTGTCTTTTAATAATGCAATATTTCTTTCAATAGTTCGCCGATCATTTTTAACTCCATATATATCTTCAATATATTTAATAAGTTCATTAACCGAAATTTTATGTTCTTCACAAGAATACTTCTTTAAAATATTTATGATATATAATGCATTACCATTTTTCTCATAATAATTTTTAGTCATATCAACCACCTATTCTATTATAACATTTTCTTTTTCATTTATTAAAGTATTACAATTTTCATAATTTTCTCCTATTAAAAATTTATTATAACCCACAATTTTTAAACGTTTATATTTAGGTTTAATTATTTCTTTATGTAATTTTAAATCATATACACCATATAAATCATTATTACTTACTTTTGATTGATAGATATGATCAGGGTAGATAGAGCAATACTTAGTTTTAATTTGTAATTCTAAGTCAGGAGAACCAACGATATACTGATAATTAAAAGGAACTACGATATTATTATCTTTATCTAACACTCCATCTTTTTCTAAGTCGGGATCAAAAACTCTGAAATAAGTTCCAGAATTATCCATCTCTTCCATAAATAAATATTTTATTGGTATAATAATATTACCTTTTTTGTCTATTAAACCATGTTTTAAAGTAATAATTATTTCTTTGTTCTCCTCTTTATGAAATTCATATGGTAACATTACTTGATAATTATCACCACATTCAATAAAAGGATAAATATATTGAGGTTCTATAATAACATTACCTTCTTTATCTACTAATCCCCAATTTCCCTCTAAACCATATACTATGTCTATCGCCGTATGGGCATTCCAATAATCGACTTCCCATACTTCATCACTACTTTTATCACTTACAGCATAATTACCATCATTTAACTTATATATTTGTTTGTATTTTTTTTCTAATTCTTCAATATTCATAACCATTCCTCACCATTAATTTAACATATAAATTTAAAATTAAAAAGTTAATTGGTCATAAAATGTAAAAAGCATTATAAATTTTTTCTATTTTGATCTTCTATATCTATCTTTATTTAAATTATTATTAATTATACTAACAATTTTTAGATTATATCAAAAAAAAGCAAACACATCTTTTTGGTGTCTACTTTTATTTTACAACTTCATTCTATAGAGTTTTCTCTAATTATCCAATTTATTGTATTTTGCATCACTAACTGGTTCTAACCAAATATTTTCAGTTTCTTCACCAGGTACTTCGACGGCAATATGACTAAACCAAGAATTAGGTTGTGCTCCGTGCCAATGTTTTACATTTGCAGGTATTACGACAATATCGCCGGGAGATAGTTTTTGTACTTCTTTTCCTTCTTCTTGATAATATCCATATCCTGCAGTGCAAATTAAAACTTGTCCTCCACCTGATTTAGATGCATGTATATGCCAATTATTTCTACAAGCGGGTTCAAATGTTACATTGGCAAAACTGATTCCATTTTCCGTTTTTGCAATAGGATTTAGATAACTGTTACCTGTAAAATACTTAGCATAAACATCATTTATATTTCCTAATCCAAAGACATTTAATTTAGCAAATTCTTCCTTATTCATTTTTATCACTCCCATATACTTCCTCAATTAAAGGAAATGTACTCCAAGCTTTAGGCCATCCACAGTAAAACGCTAATTGAGTTACTGCTTCAACAACTTCCTCTTTGGTAAGACCATGTTCTTTTCCGATTGCTAAATGGGCTTTTAGTTGTGGATATAATCCTTGAGCAAATAAAGCTGATATTGTTATTAAACTTCTATCCCTTGCTGATAATTTATCTTCCCTGCTCCATACCTCTCCAAATAATACATCATCATTTAATTCGGCAAATTTAGGTGCAATATTACCTAATTGCTCTCTACCTGCTGTTTGTTTTTTCATTATTCATTCTCCTTCTCTATACTTTTAAATTTCTATATTATCCAATCTGTTATATCTTTATCTGATACATTACTTGATAATCTTTTCGCACTTATAAAATTAAGATTACTATATGTACTTTTTAAATTATCAAAACTATTATTTACACTTGAACCACCTGATGTAGCAAAGACATAAATCTTTTTATTTTCAAGATTGTTTTCTTCAATAAAAGTATTAATAATTGTTGGAGCTAAATCCCACCAGACAGGAAAACCAATTAAAATAGTATCATAATCATTTAAATTAGAAACTTTATTTTTTACTTCTGGTCTTGATGATGGATTACTCATTTCAATAGATGATCTACTTTGTTTATTAGTCCAATCTAAATCTTCACTTGTATATTTATTTACTGGTTCAATTTCAAATAAATCACCACCTGTAATATCAGCAATTTTACTTGCTACTCCTTTTGTTACACCACTAGCTGAAAAGAAACTTATTAAAATTTTACTCATAAATATTCCTCCTTAATAATTTAATCCATTAATCCAATTTTTTATTTCATCTTCAGTAGCACTAGATGAAAATCTTTTACCATCTATCCAATTAACATTCTTATTATAATTTTTTAAAGTACTTAAACTTCCACTGATTCCCGTACTTCCAGATGTACAAAATGGAATAATTGTTTTACCATCTAAATTATGATTATCTAAGAATGTTAAGATAATTTTTGGAACATCTCCCCACCAAATTGGATAACCTAAATAAATGACATCATAAGAATCAGTATTTATGTTATTAGATATTACAGGTCGTGCTTTAGAATCATTTTGTTCTTTATTAGCTCTAGAATTATCATTTCCATAATTTAAATCACTATCAGTATATTTTTCTTTTGGTACTATTTCAATTAAATCACTATTTATTGCATTTTTGATATATCCAGCAACTTTTTTAGTTGTACCTGTTGCCGAAAAATAAATAATAGCGACCTTTTTATCATTAGTCGTCCCGTTGTCATTATCATTTGTATTTTCTTCTTGTTGTTCATTACTATTTTGATTTTCTGACGTATTTGTATTTGAATTAGTCGAAGATTCTTCTTTATTAGAATTTATAAACCAAAATCCAACCCCTAATACAATTACTACTGTTGCGACAATTAAAGCTATTATTTTTTTATTCATAATATTATAACCTCCTATTTTCAATACCAGTCGTGTTTTTCATTTCGATCTAAAGCATTTATTTCTTGCATTTCTTCTTCTGTTAATTCAAATCCATAAATATCTGTATTTTCTTTAATGTGATCTGGATTTGATGAACCGGGTATTACGACAACACCTTTTTGTAAATTCCAACGAAGGATTACTTGGGCTGATGATACATTATGATTATTTGCTATCTTGACTATTGTTTCATTATTTAATAGTTCACTAGTATGACCTCTTCCTCCAAATGGATACCAACCTTGTACGACAATACCTAAACTTTGAATAAATGGTATAACATCATTTTCTTGATAATATGGATGAATTTCATTTTGAACAAGAGCAGGAATGATATTTATTTTTGGAAGAAAATCATTTAATTCTTCAACATACCAATTAGAAAGTCCTAAAGAACGAATCTTGCCACTTTCTACATATTTTTCCATCTCTTTATATGCACTAACATCATTCGTACCTGGATGATGTAAAAGCATCATATCAATATAGCCAATATCTAATTTTTTTAAAGCAAGTTCAATTGCTTCTTTTGGGTTATCAAATTGACTAGGATACAATTTAGTAATAACAAATATTTCTTCTCTAGGTATCCCTGAATCTCTAATAGATTCACCTATTTCTTCTTCATTACCATACATATAAGCTGTATCAATTAAACGAACACCTGATTTTAAAGCACTAGATACAGCATTATAACAAGTATCTCCTGTTAAACTATATGTTCCTAGTCCATTTAAAGGCATTTCATAACCACTATTAAGTTTTACTGATTTTGTTTCAAAGTTAAAATTAGCGATATTTTCTTCTTTTTCTAACTCATTTATTATATTTTCGTTCACTACCTTTCCATTCTCCTTTTGTTTTTCTTTCCCATTTAATAAAAAGTAAACTCCAAATCCTATAATTAAAACAATAACAATAGCAAGAACTATATATATTATTTTCTTTTTCATTTTAGATTATCTTTAAAAAACTTTTCTATTTTATCAAATGGAATTATATCTTTATTATCATATAAATCAGTATGAACAGCATTTTGTATTATCATTAGTTCTTTATTATCAGTATAATTACTATTTGTTGTCATATTTTTATAAGCATCTTTACTAAAATAACAAGAATGTGCTTTTTCGCCATGAATCATTAGAACAGCACTTCTAATTTCATTACTATATTGTAAAATAGGTTGATTTATAAAAGACATACATCCTATTTTATTCCATCCACCATTAGAATTTAAACTTCTTTTATGATAAGCTCTACCTTTATAATATTCGCTATAATCTTTAACATAAAAAGGTGCATCGGGAGGAACAGGTAGATCTAGACATCCTCCACCAAGCTCATAACTACCATTTTTATAATCAACTATTCTTTGGGCATTAAGATTTTTCTTCATCTCATATCTTGCTTCTTCATTATCGCCATCATCAAAATAACCATTAGCATTGACTCTTGACATATCATACATAGTAGAGATAACTGATGCTTTAATTCTTGTATCGAGTGCTGCAACATTTAAAGCCATTCCACCCCAACCACAAATACCAACAATACCAATTCTTTCAGGATCAACATTAGGAAGTGTTGATAAATAATCAATAGATGCTTGATAATCTTCGGTATTTATATCAGGACTAGCCATATATCTTGGTGCTCCTCCTGACTCTCCTGTAAATGATGGATCAAATGCTATTGTTAAAAATCCTCTTTCAGCAAGGCATTGGGCATATAATCCACTTGCTTGTTCTTTTACTGCTCCAAAAGGTCCACATACACTAATTGCTGATAATTTACCTTCATAATT
>CANQTA010000032.1 GCA_947626655.1 uncultured Bacilli bacterium | reverse complement strand
TTTGTTAATACCAATGGTATTAACAAACTAAAATATTTTAGTTTGGTTTTCATCTCTTTTTTCTTTTCCTTTCTTAATTATATATACTTCTTACCATGTATATCTTGTTTTAATTATAATCATTATTTCTTTACAAATCAAGATTTCTACTATAATTAGACATTAAAAAACATCTATATTTTTATTTTTTTAATAGATGTTTTAAACTTATTTTCTTTTTCAATAACTTTTATCTTTTAAATATTACTCATATGTTAAAACTGTACTATTATTATTTTCTCCTAAAGCTTCTTGAAGTCTTGTTTCTACCCAATCCATTTGTGATGACTCAGTGTAGACGGTTATATTTGGTAAAACAGTTGCCATTGTTCCAACATCACCAAAATAAGTAGTATATTGTCCACCAAATATTCCACTATAATTTTTAATATCAGATATATTATTATATAATCCTTTCGGCAATTTTAGCTCCGTTAATTTCTTACAATTAGCAAACACTCTTGAAATATCTGTAACTTTTGATAATAACCAGTTACTTAAATCTACTTTTGTTAAATTTGTACAATTTTGAAATAATCCAGAACCATTATGATAATTCCCACCAATTTGTGTTACATTTGACACGTTCCAATTATTTATTGCATCAATATTTTCCAGATTAGTACAACTTACAAACATACCACCCATTTTAGTTACATTTTCAGTTTTCCACGTTTCTAAACCATTTAAATTCTTTAAATTACTACAACTTGCAAATAAGTTAGTCATATCTGTCACTTTGGATGTATTCCAATTTTGAAGCGGAGTTAGATCACTTATTCCAGAACCCGAAAACATATAAGACATATTAGTAACATTTTGAATATCCCAATTGCTTATAGGCATTAAATCATTTATTTGTAAATTTTGGAACATATTACTCATATTTGTTACTCTTGAAACATCCCAAGTACTTAAAGGGGTTAAATTTGATATATTTGTTCCTACAAACATAGTATTAACATTATTTACTTGAGACACATCCCATTTGGCTATTGGACTTATATCTGTTAAATTTGCACAACCTCTAAACAATCCGCCCATATTAGTTACTTTAGATATATCCCAGTTAATTATTGGTGTTATATCACTAATTTTAGTACTCTGAAACATGCCAGATATATCCACAGCCTCTGACATATTCCAATCTTTTAGCGGGGCCAAATCACTTACTTGTGTATCATTAAACATAGCTTTCATAGTTGTTACATGTGACACATCCCAAGTACTTAGTGGACTTATATCATTTATCGAAGTACTACTAAACATATTATGCATACCTGTTACACTTGATGTATTCCAATTGGCTAAAGCACTTATATCGGTTATTTGCGTACCAGAAAACATTGAAGTCATATTTTTAACTTTGGAAATATTCCAATTTTTTAGTGGCATTAAATCACTTATTTTAGTACCTTTAAACAAACCATGATACAAACTATAACCCATATTTACTACATTTGAAACATCCCAATCGGTTAATGCATTTATATCACCTAAATTCTTACATTCTGAAAACGTAGCACTCATATATCTAACACTGGAAACATCCCAATTTTGGAGTGGATTTATATTATCCAAAATAGTACATCCCGAAAATGTCCAAGACATATCAGTTACACTAGAAGTATCCCAACTTGATAAGGCATTTATATCAATTAAATTAATATCTTCACTAAATAAACGTGACATGTTGGTTACTTCACTAGTATCTAAAGCATCACCTGATATCTTTTTTAAATTTGTAAAGCTATTAAATGCATAATCCATATCCTTTGGTGCGCACATTGGGCCATTTGAACCTATATATAAATCATATCTATCATCTTCATTTGGTGTTTTTTCTAACCAACCCATTACTTCATCTAATTTAGTTCCTCTTTCTGTATCTCCTAATTTCCACGTTTTGATGGCTTTAGAAGTGTTAATGTAATCTACTAAGTAAATATTTTGTATCTTTTGGTATACCCCTTTTTCATCATAAAATATTGAAACAGTTTTATTTGTTTCTTTATCATTTTGCTTATCTGATACATTTTTATGTAATGTAACCATATATTTATAAGTACCATTTTCTTTGCAGACCATATTTTCGGCTTCAACACTTACATTTAACATTTTATTGGCTATGTAGTTTTGATAAGATTGTTTATTTACTAACTCTACTATGGCACTTAAATAATTGCTACTATCTCCATCTATTTCAAAAGTAGTTTTATATATTTGAGTATTATTCATTTTTAAAGTACTTAAGTCTAGTGTTTCATCTAATCCTAATCCTTTTAAATATAAAAGTACATCTTCTTTTTCTAACACACTTCCCATACTACCATTATCGATATTTAAGGTTACTTTAATATCTCCACTACAACTATATCTGATATTTTCCATACCTTTTGATGATACTTCGATTATTTGATGAGTACCTGTTGTTAAATCAGTTTCATATCGGTTATCGTTTACAGCCCCATAATAACTTCCTACATTTACTAATTTCATATCTTCATTATCAACATGAATATGAATATCATCATACAATGTACTTACTGATAAGGAGTGTTTTTTTGGTGTATTCGCTGTGATCATAGACTTACTACCATTACCTGTTATTGTGACACTAAAATAAGCATAAGTAGCACTTATTATTAACAGTAACATTATGAGTACTCCTACTAAGCTTATTATTATTTTCTTATTATTCTTCATCTCATACCTCTTTTTTTAACATTAATCCCGTTCTATTTTTCCAAATAAATCATCACTATTTTAAATAACAGTGATATTATTTTTTAGACAAATATTATCTATCAAAATAAATTTTAGACTATTTTTGTCTAAAAGTCAATAGACAAAATTTAACTATGGTTAAATGTAATTAGGTGATAAAAATGAATAGAATTAGAGAAATAAGAGAGGACAAAGGATTAACGCAAACTGAAATAGCTAAAAAAATTGGGATAACCCAAAGAAATTACAGTTATTTTGAAACTGGTAAAACCATGCTTACTGAGGATATTTTAATAAAATTAGCTGATGTTTATGAAACTAGTATAGATTATCTTCTTTATAGAACTGATAAGCGCAGCCCCTACCCTAAAAGTATTGTCAAATAAAAAGAATTAAAAAAGAAATTACTAAATTTTTAATTTCTAATTTAATTCTTTTTTTAAATCTTCAATAGCCTTATTATAATCATCACTTAAACAAACATAAGAACCACTGATAATATTATCGATACGATAACCTTTTAAATAATGAATAGTATCTTTATTAATTCCTCCATCAATTCCTATTAAAACATTTTTATTTTCTAAATATTTAACCTTATCTAGAACTTCAGGAATAAAATTTTGTCCTCCTTTACCTGGATATACACTCATAATTAATACATAATCTATTTGTTCTAAATAATTATTGAGTAAATTAATATTTTCATTAGGATTTAGAGCAATTCCTACTTTAATATGTTTATTCTTTAAAAATTCAATGATTTCCGAAATATTTTTGGAACTACCTAAATGAATAGTTATACCCCAAACATTTAAATTAATTAATTGTTTTATATATAACAATGGTTCCTGACACATTAAATGAATATCTAAAAGTTTCGTAGTAGATTTTAAATCTTCAATTATTTCTTCAATAATAAAGTTCTTAGTATCTACATATATTCCATCCATTAAATCGACATGAATTAATTCACAAATACTATCATCAATTAATTTTATAGTTGTTTGGCGATCATATTTACTTTTTAAAAAACTAACTGCTATCATTTTATGGCTCCCTTATAAACTTTAAATAATTTTCATAACGTGACTTTAAAATTAAACCATTATTGACATCTTCTAAAACTTGACAATCTTGCGTATTTTCATGCATACAATTTTTAAATTTGCATTGGGCACTTCTAAATTCCACAAAACTTTGCTTTATCTCCTCCTCGGTATAATTATCAATATCAATAGCGGAAAAACCTGGGGTATCAACTATATAAAAATTATCTACTTGAAATAATTCTACTATTCTAGTAGTATGTTTTCCTCTTCCTAAAGCTTCAGATATTTCGTTTACTTCTAAATGTAAATTCTTATCTAATTTATTAATAAGTGTACTTTTACCAGCACCAGTTTGACCACAAACAGTTACAATTTGATCTTTTAAAATCTTTTTTAATAAACTAATCTCATTATTAGTTAAAACTTGATAACCAATTTTTTGATAATATTTACTTAAACTTTGAAAATTTTTTAACTCTTCTTTACTAGCTAAATCCAACTTTGTAAATATCAATATTGGCTTAATATTATTAATTGTTATAATACTGATGAGTTTATCGAGTAAAGTAAGGTTAATATCGGGCTTTTTTAAGCTAGTTACGATAAGAGCTAAATCAATATTAGCTACAGGTGGTCTAGTTAGATAATTTTTTCTTGGTTCTACCTCTTCAATTACAAAATTAGTTGTATCAACTAAAACATTATCTCCTACAACTAATTTTATTTTAGCATTGCGAAACTTACCACGACCTTTAACATCAATAAACTCATCATCGACTTTAACTGTGAAAATATCACTATTAACTTTAATTATTTTACCTTTTTTTAACATAAGCCATCTTCACAGTTATTGCCTTCATCAGGTTCTTCTGTATCCGGTTCTTCATTCTTATAAACCTTTATAATAAATGTTGCTCCACTTTTAGCTGGAGTTCCGGCAGCTCTACTTTGTTCATAAATAGTACCATCTAAATTAGTATCAGAAACAGTATAAGTAATTTTTAAAGTAATATTATTGTCTTTACAAAATTCTTCCACATCAGCAACAGTATAAGAACCATCGGTAAAATCAGGATAAGCTATTCCTACTTTAGCTACATATAAAGTAATATTTTCTCCCTTGGTAAGACTAGCACCAACTTCAACGGATTGTCTAACGATTTGATCATTTTCAAAATTGCTTTCACTATCTACAGCTTCTTCTTCAATATTGACTACTAAACCTCTGGCTACCAAAGTCCCTTTAACCTCTAAATAATTTTTACCTGTATAATCTTCAATATGAATTGTCTCATCACCAGTTGAAACATATAATTTTATTTCAGAACCTTTTTTTCGTTCGGAACCTGCTAAAGGTGAAGTTCTAACTACATTTCCAACTTCAATTTCAGTTGATGATATTCCCTCTTCCTTATCTGCTACCGTAAAACCAGCATCTTGTAATATTTTAACGGCTTCATTTAAAGTTTTATTAGTAACATCTGGTACTTCAGTTGTTTGATTACCATTGGTAGTCATAATAATTACAAAGACTAAAGTTACAACTATTACAAGACCAGTAAATATGGCTGCTAAATTAATTAACATTTTATTTTGTCTTTTTAAATCATCACCAGTTATCTTCTTCACAATTACCTCATCATCTTCTTTACTACTTTTTTTATTATTAACATTTTTACTTTCACTATTCTTCTTGATTTCTTCTTTAACTTGCTTAATTACCTTAGTATCATCCGATACTTCTTGATATTTCAATTTTATTTTTTCTTCATTACTTCTAGCTGGATCTAAGCAAGTCTTTAAATCATCATGCATTTCTCTAGCATCAGCATATCTATTTTTCGGATTTTTAGCTGTTGCTTTAATAATGATATTTTCAACACTTTGGGGAATATTAGGAATTTCTTCTCTAATTGATGGTAATGGTTCTTTCAAATGTTTTAACGCTATTTCCACAGCATTTTCACCCTTAAAAGGTAATTTTCCAGTCAATAATTCATAAAACAAAATACCAATGGAATAGATATCACTTTGTAATGTTGAACCCTTCCCACTTGCTTGCTCTGGTGGTAAATAATGAACACTACCCATTACTGAATTAGTTTGTGTAAGTTGGGTTGAGTTCATCGCCATTGCAATGCCAAAATCAGTTATTTTAACTAAACCATTTTCTAAAATCATAATATTTTGTGGTTTTATATCTCGGTGAATTATATAAGAATCATGAGCTACCGAAAGACCATCAGTTATTTGTAAAACAATATCCACTGCCTCGGAGACGGTTAATTTACCCCGTTTTTTCAAAAGTTGTTTTAAATGTTTACCTTCAATATATTCCATAACAATATAGTATTCACCATTATCTTCGCCAACATCATATACTTCGACTATATTAGGGTTAGAAAGCGATGAAGCTGCTAAGGCTTCTCTTTGAAAACGCCGTACAAATTTTTCATCATTAGCTAAATCACCACGTAATACTTTAACAGCTACATTACGATCTAATATCGTATCATAGGCTAAATAAACATTAGCCATACCTCCTTCGCCAATACTTTTAATTACTTGGTATCTATCACTAATCTTTTGCCCTTTCATTACCATACTAATTAATCACCTATCCTTGTTAAATATGCCACCGAAATATTATCATTTCCCCCTCGGGCATTACATTTTCTTATCAATTTTTCTACTTTTTCCGAAGATTCTAACTCTTCATCAATTAAAACTTTCTCAATTTGTTCTTCACTTAACATATTAGTAAGTCCATCACTACATAACATAATGGCATCAAAATTCATATCAACGACATCAAAAATGTCCAAATCTACTTTCTCAGCGGCTCCTAAAGCTTTCATTAAAACATTTTTCTTAGGATGAATTTTAGCTTCTTCTTCCGTTAAATTACCAGCATCAACTAATAAATTAACTAATGTGTGATCATGTGTAACTTTATGTAATTTACCATTTTTTAAAACAAATCCTGAAGAATCACCAATATTGCCAAAAATCAAATAATTTTTAGTTAAAAGAGCCACCACCACGGTTGTTCCAAGACCTTTGGAATCGACATTTTCTTCACCATATTGCAATATTTCGGCATTTATTTCATTAATATTATCATTAAGCCAATTAACTGCATCTAATTTAGTTCCCACACTAGGCATTTCATTAAAACGTTTACCCAGTCTTTGAACTACAATGGATGATGCTACTTCACCTTTACGGTGACCACCCATTCCATCAGCCACTACTAATAAATATTCATCACTTTCATTTTTAAGAATTGTCACACTATCTTCATTATGGCTTCTAACCCGTCCTGAATCAGTCATATAACAAGCTTTCATTTTACACCTCTTTACTTCTAAGTTGCCCACAAGCAGCACTAATACCACTGCCAAATTCTTTTCTGACGGTAGCATTAATTCCTAAACTCATCAATGTATCTTTAAATTCTTTAATATTAGTACTTTTTTGAAATTCTATATTATTGGTTTCATTATAGGGAATTAAATTGACATAGACATTTTTGCCTTTTAGTAATTTGGCTAATTCTATGGCATTATCTTTAGTATCATTAACCCCTTTAAGCATAACATATTCAATAGTAACTCGTCTATTAGTTTTCGCTATATAATTGTCGATAGCAGTTAAAACTTGACTAATATTATACACTTTGTTAATTGGCATTATTTTGTTACGAATAACATCATTCGGCGCATGTAAACTTAACGCTAAATTAACTTGTAATGGTAAATTACTAAATTCTTCTATTTTGGGCACTAAACCACAAGTCGAAATAGTTATATGTCTTGCCCCAATTGCTAACCCTTTAGGATGATTAATAATTTTAACAAAGTTTATTACATTATCATAATTATCAAAAGGTTCGCCAATTCCCATTACCACTACACTTTGAATTTTTTGCCCAATATCATTTTCAATCAAAATAATTTGTTCAACCATTTCATAAGTTTCTAAATTACGGACCTTTTTTAACCGCCCACTTTCACAAAATTTACATCCCATGTTGCAGCCAACTTCTGAAGAAATACAAACTGATAAACCATAATCATGTTCCATTAAAACAGCTTCAACATAATTACCATCATTAAGTTCAAATAAATATTTTTTGACTAAAGAGCCACTTTCTTTTTTCTTAATTTTAATAAAATTAATCTTAAAGTCTTGTAACATCTTTTCTCTTAAAGCTATTTTTAAATTACTAAAATTATTAATATCATATTCTTTATGTAAATATAACCACTCAAAAACTTGGGTAGCTTTAAATTTTTTCTCCCCATTCTTTAAAAAATAATTTTCTAAATCTAAAATATTTAAATTAAATAAATTTGTCATACTTTAATTTTACTATAAATATTCCATTTTGTATCTAAAAATTAGACATTTTTTCACAAAATTTGCAAAAAGAAAAAGAGCTTACCCTCTCTTTCTTAAATCAGACATGCAACAAAATGTCTGTGTGGCCATGTTTTAACGTCTTTAACACCTGACTAGCGATAAAAGTTAAGTAATAATTACTTAACAAAAAAAGTATAACATATCATTTCTTGATGTGCAAGGGAAATGTCCGAATATCTACACATTTTATTTTCTAATATCTTTTAACATTTATAATATCGCTAGGAAAGGATACTTATATGGATATAATAAAAATTATGCGAGAAGAAGAAGCATTAAAGCAAAATGATTTAGCTAATATTCTAGGTATCAAACGTCCTACTTATAGTTCTTATGAAACTAAAAGAGATCCTATACCTTTAAAACATTTAAATACGCTATGTAATTATTTTAAAATATCACTTGATTATGCTTTAGGATTGACTACTAAAAAGCAATATAAAAATAATCGTTTAAATATCGATAGAAATCTTTTAAAAATAAGATTAAGAGCTTTAAGAAAAGAACAAAAATTAACTCAAAAGCAAATGGCAGAATTATTAAATACTTCGCGTAGTACTTGGACTGGTTATGAATATGGTAAATATCAAATTACCACTGAATTACTTTTCTTTTTAGCTCAAAAATTTCATTATTCAATGGATTATTTAACTGGTAAAATCGATATTGATTATATTCATAATAAGTAAGTACCAAAATTTCTTAGATTTCATAAAATACAAATGAAAGATATAGAAAGGATGGTATGATGACAAAAGGTATATTAACTGCTCGGGAACAAGAAGTTTTTGAATTATTAGTTTTAAATAAAACAACGAAAGAAATCGCCGAATTTTTAGGAATTAGTGAAAAAACCGTACGAAATCATATTTCTAATACAATGCAAAAACTTGGTGTTAAAAGTCGTGCCCAAGCCGTAGTAGAATTATTAAAATTAGGTGAAATTACAATATAAAAATTCAAAGAAATGTCAACAATATTTTTTGCATTTCTTTTTTTATATTTAATATAATTTACTAGGTGATTTCATGCTTAAAAGATTGGCCCTTAAAAAAATTATCATCATTACCTTATCTTTGTTATTTCTCTTAATTATTTATTTTTTTCCTAGTAAAGAAGCTTATAATATTAATACTACGCTTACTTATACTAATCCTACGACTATTCCCATTTATTTAATTGATGATAACGATTTAGTTAGTCGTTTTGAAGTTATTAAAAAAAGTACTGATCCTAATGAATTAATAGATGAAGTCATTGCTAATTTAACTATAGATGGTGCTAATTCTTCCCATATTCCTAACAATTTTAAAAAGATAATACCTAAAAATACGAAAATAATTTCTAAAGATTTAAATGAAGGTTTACTGAAAATAAATTTTACCAAAGAATTATTAAATATTAGTAAAGAAAAAGAAGAAAAAATGCTTGAAGCAATAATTTATTCTTTAACTGAAATAAAAGGGATAGATAAAATAATGATTTTTGTCGAAGGAGAAAATTTAAAACAACTTCCTAATAGTAAAAAGAATTTACCTAATGTTTTAGATCGTAGTTTTGGTATTAATAAAGTATATGAATTAGAAAGTATGAAAAATGTTAGTAAAATTACTACTTATTATGTTAGTAAATTAGATAATTATTCTTATTATACGCCAGTTACAACTATTATGAATAATAAAAATGAAAAAATTGAAGTTATTATTGAAAAATTAAAAACTTCTCCGACTTATGAAACTAATTTAGTTAGTTATTTAACCGCCGCTACCGTATTACAAAATTATGAAATCTTAGAAAATTCGATTAATTTAAGTTTTAATAATGAAATCTTAGCCTTAGATAAAAATTCTATAATTGAAGAAGTTAAATATGCTATTGCTCTTTCAGTAAGAGATACTTATGCTATTAATGAAACTATTTTTTATGTTGATAATATGTTAATTGATGCCTTTTTTATCTAAAAAGGTATTTTTTTCTTGATTGCGAGCCATACTATACTTGCCAAACCCTAAATTTTGTTATATAATTTATGGTGTTTGTGAATCTGTCCCCGTAGCTCAGCTGGATAGAGCAATCGCCTTCTAAGCGATCGGTCAGGCGTTCGAATCGCCTCGGAGACACCATTTTAAAAATAAACTCAGTTTAACTGAGGATCTAAACGTACTACTAAAGTGCGTTTTTATTTTTAATGCATAAATTCCTAAAATATGCTAAAATTATTATAAGAATAAGGAGGATGAAATGCCAAAATTAAAATTAAAACCGATTGTTAAAAAAATTATTGCTATTATACTTGTGGTAATCATCTTGGGAAGTATTGGCATCTATTCATATGTGAAAATTAAAAAGCAAAAAGAATATGAAACTACTTATGATTATAAATTAACAACTTTAGGTTATGATGATAATACCATTAAAATATTTAAAGAAAAATTACAAAATAAAGATTTAGATTATCTTTTAAAACAAGAAAAAAATGATATTTATCTAAATATTATTAGTGATAAATATTTTATTTATAATGATTTTTATGAATATTTAGATTATTATGCCGAAAATCAAGATAAAACTATTAGAGAGATAGTAGAAAGAGTAAATACCAATACTGATAAACCATACTATGAAGAAACTAATCCTACTGATACTTCGAAAAAAGAATTAATGTTAGTTAATAAATATTATTATTTAGATAGTTCGTATGAACCTGAAAATATTGTTACAATTCCTCAAACTTATGCTTATGGTGATTTAGGAAGTCAAAAAGTCAATGAAACAACTTATAATGCTTTTCTAAATTTATGGAATGCATCGCATGAGGCTGGCTTTTATCTCATGGTCAATTCTTCATATCGCACTCATGAAAAACAAGAAGCTGTTTATAATGAATACAAAAATTCGCAAGGAACTAATTATGCTGATAGTATTGCCGCCCGTCCTGGTTTTTCAGAACATCAAACTGGTTACTCTTTAGATATTTTTGAAAAAGGCCACTCTTCTAAAACTTTTGAAGGATCAGAGTCTTATAATTGGCTAATTGCTAATGCTCATAAATATGGCTTTATTTTAAGATATCCTAAAGATAAAGAAGAAGTAACCGGTTATGCTTTTGAATCTTGGCATTTCCGCTATGTGGGAGTAGAAGCTGCTACTTATATTCATGATAATAATATAACTTTTGATGAATACTATGCTTACTTTGTCAAGTAGGCATTTTTTATATCTATATCCTTTATATATCTAGAAAAAAATGTTATAATGATTATGTGGTGAAATTTGTGAATTATCCCAATAAAATAAAAAAAGAATATCATAAAATTACTAATTATGCTAATCGTGGTATGGATTTAGAAAATTTAATTAATGAAACCAATAATTATTATTTAGAAAAAGATATAGCCATTATTTATAAAAAACCAACACCGATTGGAGTAGTCACCGTTAGTTATGAAAATAATAAACAAGTTATAACTAAAGCTTATTTTGCTAGTCCTTCTACTTTAGATTATAATGGTATATATAAAGGTAAATATATTGAATTTGATGCTAAGAGTACAGAATCAAAAACATCATTTCCTTTAAGTAATGTCCATCCCCATCAAATACAACATATTAAAAATATAATTAGACATAAAGGTATTGTTTTCTTAATTATTCAAATGAATAATTTATTTTATCTCTTAAATGGGCCTGATTTTTTACAATTTATTGCTAATTCATCACGAAAAAGTATTCCTTATGAATATATTAAAGAATATGCTTATGTTTTAGAATATAATTATAATAAAGGAATTGATTATTTAAAAATCATAGATTTAATTGGAGGATTTGAAAATGAAAAAAATTAAATTACCAAAAAAAGAAAGTAAAGAAGCAAAAAGTAAGGAAAAAAGTAATAATTCGCAACCAAAAAATTTATGGCAAAAAATTTTAAGCATTGGTCTTATCTTAGCAATTGTGGTTATTAGTATTGGGTTATTATTTGCTTTATACATTGTAATTAGTTCACCCGATTTTGTTAAAGAAGAATTATATCAAAAAGATCCAACGATACTTTATGATATCAATGGCGATGAGTTAGCAAGAGTTGGTAGTGAAAATAGTACTGTTGTTACTTATGATGAATTACCTGATGTTTTAATTGATGCTTTAATTGCGACTGAAGATTCAAGATTCTTTCAACATAATGGTCTTGATTTATTCCGCTTTTTAAAAGCTTCTTTTGGACAACTTTTAGGAATGCGAGATTCAGGTGGTGCCTCTACTCTATCGATGCAAGTTATTAAAAGAACTTATAATGGTGGTAGTGATGCTGTTAGTAAAGGAATTGCTGGAATCATTCGGAAATTTAAAGATATCTATATGGCAGTTTTTAAACTAGAATCTAATTATACAAAAGAAGAAATTATTGAATTTTATTTAAATTCTCAATGGTTTGCTAATGATGGTAATATTAACTATGAAGCAATCGTTGGTATTGAACAAGCAAGTATTTATTATTTTGGAAAATCTAGTAAAGATTTAAATTTAGCTGAAGCTTCTCTTTTAGTAGGTATGTTCCAAAATCCTGCTAATTACCGTTTATATAAATACCCTGATCGAGCTAAAACCAGACAAAAAACTGTTTTAAAATTAATGGTTAGACATGGTTATATAACTGAACAAGAAATGGAAGATGTTTTAGCTATTCCAGTCGAAAGTTTATTAGCTAAACAAGAAGTAAATAATACTATTAAAGTAGAAAGTAAACAAGCATTTATCGATTATGTTTTAAATGAAGTTAAAAGTAATTTAGATTTAGAGCCTTCACAAAATTCCTTAAAAATATATACAACTTTTGACCCTAAAGTACAAGCCGTTATTGAAGATGTTGAAAATGGTGATGCTTATAAATTCCCGTCTGATATAATTCAAGAAGGTATAGCTGTTACTAATACCCAAGATGGTTCTATTGTAGCCTTATCTGGCGGAAGAAATTATGAAGCTAAAGGTTTAAATAGAAGTATTATTAAACAACAACCAGGTTCAACTGCTAAACCATTTATGGATTATGCTATGTATATTGAACATATAACTCAAAGTACTTATGATATGATTTTGGATGAACCAACTACTTATTCGACAGGTCAAAGTATTTCTAACTATGATAATAAATTTAAAGGACTAATAACTATGCGTTATGCCCTTGAAGATTCGCGAAATATTCCAGCCTTAAGAGTTTTCAAAAAAGTCTATGCTTTAGATCCTAAAATTATTGAAGATTTTGTTCATAGTATTGGTATTAATTATGGTGATACTCTATTTGAATCAGCCTCTATTGGTGGGTTTGATGGTGTTTCGCCTCTAGCTATGTCAGCTGCTTATGCAACATTTGGCCGTGGTGGTTATTATATTAAACCATATTCTTATACAAAAGTTGTGGAAAGTGATGGAACAGTTCATAATAATAGTTATACTAAAGTCAAAGTTATGGAAGAATCTACTGCTTTCTTAATGAATAATATTTTAATTGGGGTTTACAGTGGTAAAGGACCTGGAGGCTCTACACAAATTGGTGGTAAAACAGGAACAACTAATTTAACTGGTAGTGATAAAAATAAATGGAGCTTATCAAATGGCGCTATAAATGATGCTTGGATGGTAACTTATACTTCTAATCATTCTATTGCTTTATGGTATGGTTATGATAATTTAAGTGATCAACGAAAAGATTATACTGAAAATGGTTTTAATTTCAATAGTAGTTCCGGTGGAACAGCAAGAAAACAAATTATGAATTATTTATCTCAAAAAATTCATGTAAAAAATAGTACTTTCAATATTCCTAAAACAGTTAAAATGGTTAATATTGAATTAGAAACATTCCCACCAAAATTATGTAGTGAATTTACTCCATCAAGTATGTGTACTTCAGAATATTTTGTAAGTGGAACAGAACCAACCGATGTATCAGATCGTTATAGTAAATTAAGTAATCCTACTAATGGTAGTTATACCTTTAGTGGTAATACATTTAAT
The DNA here is from genome assembly GCA_947626655.1 of uncultured Bacilli bacterium. GTDB lineage: Bacteria > Bacillota_I > Bacilli_A > RF39 > UBA660 > SIG200. Next base: position 2,123 of record CANQTA010000032.1, on the reverse strand, counting down.
TTAACTTGGGATGCTATTAGTACTCCTAATGCTATTAATACTACCTATCTTTCCGAACATTTTAATAAATATTACGAAGAAAGTGCTCAAAAATATTATAATTCACGAATAGATTATAACAATAAAAATATGGGAACTTTAGGCTATCGTATCTATTTAAGAAATGAAGCCGGTAATGAAACAGAAATTGGCTATACTAATAGCACTTCTTTTAGTTATAATGTTTCTAGTGGTGGCAATTATACATTTGTTGTTAAAGCTTCATATTCAATATTTAAAGCTAATTCCAGTTCAGGTTTAGTTATAAACGCTAAAACTATTGATAGTAATGTTGGTAATATAGTTGATCCGCCAACATCTACTACACCTAGTACTCCTGATACCCAAACACCAACGGAACCAACTAATCCAGAAACTCCTACTAATCCTGATGAGAACTTAAATTAAGATGGTTTTATAAATCATCTTTTTTTAATAACTAAAAAAGGAAGACATTATTTCATATCTTCCCATATTAAATATTTACTAATTACTTTCTAAATTAAAGTTTAATGCTGGATAACCTGTAGCTGAATCTATTATCCAGTTATCTAAAGTATATTCTGATAATGAACTATCTATTGATGCTAAATTAATATTTTTTATATTATTATTTAATTTATATAATAAGCCATTGGTATTATTTACATCGTTTATTTTCATGTTAGCATCGGTTATAGCTTCTGTTCCACTTATATTACTTACTTGTAAATTTGCTTCTTTTTTATAATACGCATTTTTTATATCATAAATGGAATTAGCAAACTTCATTACTAATAATTTCTGTGAAGCAGTTATATTTCCATTAAAATATACATTATTGATGTAAGTTACATTATTATCTGTACTGTAAAAACTTCCTATGCCATTTGCGCTTTGTTTACTATTAATATTACTATTATTATAATCATTTAATAAAAATACTGAATTTATATTATTATAACCTACTAAACCACATACTCTAACATTATCATTTTCGCCTGTATATGATATTTCACCTTTATTATAACTATTTAATATATAATGCGTACCAGTTACAGCAGTTCCAGATAAGCCACCAATTGCACAAATTTTATCTGGTGCTTTGGAAGAATTTAATGTTAAATTACCTAAATTATATGTTCTATTAATTATAGATCCTATTTCATTAGCTCCAATTATTCCGCCTACTAATTCTCTAGAAGCAGAACCAGTCGTACTTAAGTTAATATTTCCAGTGTTATAACTTTCTTCTATCTTTGAAGAATTTAAACTTCTTCCTACTAATCCACCTGTGGCTATAAACATATCACTATCTGAATTTATTTCTATATCGCTCATATTATATGATCTTTTTAATGTTAAATTTCCATTGATCTCTTCTATACCTAATAATCCGCCGATATTAACTGCTCCTGTACCTTTATGTATCACATTTATTCCTACTTCATCACTAGTTGTTTTTATTTCATTTGAACTTTCTCCAATTGTAAGAGTACCATATGAACGACCCATTAATCCTCCGACGTAAGAGACAGTTGTTGATTCATTTTTCTCTATCTTTATTTGACCATAATTATGACTTTTCCTAATAATTGTATTTGATGTTGCTCCACCATCTATTCCTATTAATCCTCCCACATTTTGTCCTAAATTAATTGTTATTGTTCCGTAATTAGAACTTTCTTCGATTGTTGTATTAATACCTTGACCTACTAATCCTCCTGTAATAACACCATTAGCTACTTCTACGTTTCCTTTACTATTACTCCTAATTATATTTCCACTATCGCTATCGTCATTTCCTATAACTCCTACTAAACCACCAACATTTTTATTAACTTCTGTTAATGTCCCTGTGTTATTACAATTGTCCATCTTTAAAGTATCTACAAAACCTGCTATTCCACCAATCCATCCGGAGGCATTTGCTATATTTCCTTCATTACTACTATTTGTTATTTCTAATTTACTGTTACCTGGTACTGAACCTACTAACCCTCCTATGTATCCATCTGTTGTTGGACTACTACTTACTATCTCTCCATAGTTATGACTATCATTTATTATTCCTTCTCCTGGTCCTGTTGATGGTTTTCCTCCTG
>CANQTA010000031.1 GCA_947626655.1 uncultured Bacilli bacterium | reverse complement strand
TATTTATTTCTTATATTAATTATAATCATTATCTTTTAATATTTCAACACTTTCATTTGTAATTAGACATTAAAAAAACATCTATTCAATTAAGAATAGACATTTTTAAAATCAATCAAACTACAATTTATGCTTTAAACATATGCCATTACTGTAACTAATACTAATGAAATTACTATCATAGCAACTGTAAACATCCAACTATATTTCATCCATTTCTTGTAATCGATATTCAAATATGCTAAACCAATTAATAAGATAGCACTAGTTGGTGCAAAGAAACCAACTAAACCATAAATGGCTGAATATATAGTATGGATAACTTCTAAATTATTAGCAAAAGTAGTTGTATAATAAGTTGCCACAACATAACCAGTAAAGCCAAAATCAATATGGAATATATTAGCAATTAAAGCATTAACAGATATTAAGTATGGATTAAATGTTTTACCACCAATAATATTTGTAATAGTTGGAACAAATGGACTCATATAAGCAGCCATCATAACAATATATGCTCCCACAAACAATAATGTTGGTACACACATTTTTTTCATACCTTCTGCAAATGATGAAATAAATTCATCTAATTTCATTTTACTAAAGATACCATAAATAGCGGTTAAAACCATTAAAACAACAGAAGTATAAAATAATGTCCATTTACCAAAAGTTGTCCCAATTCCTTGCGAATCAGCAGCTACTCCTAAAAATGCTTTAAATGGCGCAAACTCACTAGCCCATGGTATTTTATTTAAAAGTGGAATATCAGCAAAAGTTATACCAAATAACCACTCATGAAAATCATTAAATACTGTAATACCAAAGTTAGCTTCCCAATCAACATAGCCTAAAATAAATATTGCGAAAACAATAATGATAGAAATAACAAAAGGCCAAACATGAGCTTTTTCTTTCTTATCTATTTCTTCAACTTCAAATGGATCTTCAACTTTCTCTTTATTATTTTTCTCGGCTAAAACTTTCTTAGCATGTAAACAATTAAAGAAGTTAAATAAAACAAATCCCACTACTAATAAAATAACTCGATATAGAATAGCTGTTGTAACAGTAGCTCCTACATAATCATTAAACCAATAGTGACCTTCGCCTCCATAAGTCATCCCTAGTACCCCCACAAGCATAGCTCCAAAGGTACAAGCAAATGCAGTTAATTTATCTAAATTCATAGCTAAAATAACTGAAATAATAAACGGAACAAAGAATAAAACTACGAAAGTTTGCGTTAGAACTGATGTTAATAATGTTATAAATAATGAACTAATAATGATAAAGATTACTTCAATACCTTTAAAAGCATTAGCAACATTTTTAACTAGTTTTCGATAACATTTACATTTTGATAATACACCATAAAAGCCACCCAATGCTAGTAGATAAATAATTTTATCTGCTGCAAATTGAAGAGCATAATAAATAACATTGGTTGTATCGAATAACCCTTGTCTACGATCAAATCCATAGTCTGCAAACTCTGAACCATTAAAGTATCCATATGAGAAAACCCAAGTTAAAGCAAAAGATGCAAAAATAAGAATACCTAACAATTTTACTATTGTATATTTCTTAGATTTCCAAATAGTGAATACTACACCCAAAACAACTAATACTAATACAATTACAAGACTAATAATTTGTGATATTTGACTTGCATTCATATATACATTACCTCCTATAAAAAAATTATAATACAAAAAACTTAAAAAAAAAAGTTTTTTTACAGTTTTTAAGTAAAATACTTAATCTAAACTAAGAAAAACTTTTTTATTTCAATGTAATTTTTAATAAATATCTAATCTTTAGGTTTCATCGTTGGAAATAAAATAACATCACGAATCGACTCAGATTCAGTAAATAACATAACAAGTCGATCAATTCCATAACCAATCCCTCCAGCTGGTGGCATCCCATATTCCAAAGCTTCAATAAAGTCCATATCAATATCGTTAGCTTCTTCATTTCCTAAATTTCGTTCTTTTAATTGATTTTCAAATCTTTCTAATTGATCAATTGGATCATTTAATTCCGTATAAGCATTGGCAAATTCTCTACCCCCAATAAATAATTCAAAACGTTCTGTAAAACGTGGATCTTGAGGATTCTTTTTAGTAAGTGGAGATATTTCTACTGGATGACCATAAAGAAACGTTGGTTGAATTAAACTTTCTTCAACATACTTTTCAAAAAACAAATTTACAATATGACCAAATGATTTTTGGTGTTCTTCTAATGGAATATGATGTTCTTCACATAGCTCTAAAGCTTCTTCCAAACTCATTTCTTTTTTAAAATCAATCCCTGTTTTTTCTTTAATAGCTTCAGTCATGCTTATTCTTTTCCAAGGTCCTTCTAAATTAATTTCATTACCACACCAATTATAAACCATCTTTCCCATTACTTCTTTTGCAATAGTTTGATATAATCTTTCAGTTAAATCCATCATTCCTTCTAAATTAGAATAAGCCATATATGCTTCCATCAAAGTAAACTCAGGATTATGTTTAGGATCCATCCCCTCATTTCGAAATACTCTTCCAATTTCATAAACTCTTTCCATACCTCCTACTAATAATCTTTTCAAAGGTAATTCCAAAGCAATACGTAAATACATATCTAAATCTTGCGTATTATGATGCGTTACAAAAGGCCGAGCTGAAGCCCCAGTTAAAAGCGTAGTCAAAATTGGTGTTTCAACTTCTGTAAACGCTTCTTTATCCATAAAATTTTGAATACATCTAATAATTTTTGGTCGTATAAATGCAATATTTTTAGCACTTTCATTCATAATTAAATCGACATAACGTCTCCGATAACGTTCTTCAATATCTGTTAAACCATGAAATTTTTCCGGAAGCGGTTTTAAAGCTTTAACAATATGAGTATATTTAGTAGCATGAATAGTTAAAGCTCCCGTATTAGTTTTACATACAAAACCATCAATACCAATAATATCCCCTAAATCACAAGCTTTATATAATTCATATTCACTTTCTCCAACATCATTAATACTAATATAAATTTGCATATTTCCATAACGATCTTGAAGATCCATAAAACCAGCTTTACCACTCCGTCTTTTATTCATAATCCGGCCAGCAATCACTACAGAAACCTTTTTTTCTTCTAATTCTTCCTTAGTAAAACTTTCATATTTTTCTTTTATTTCTTTTGAATTAGATGTAACATCAAAGCGATGTCCAAAAGGATCAATACCTAATTCTCTTAATTTAGCGCATTTCTCTCTTCTAACTAATTCTTGTTCTGTAAAAACTCTCTCTGCCATATAAAACACCTCCCCAAAATTATAACATAAAAAAAGAGCCTTTCAAAGAAAAAGCTCTACAAAAACATAATTAAATTAGATTTTATACATTTTTGATTTATTTCTAGTTGCAATATAAGCGCCAGTTGCAAGAACAATAATGGCTCCTAAAGCAATGTATGGAAGAGTGGCACCAGTTTGTTTATTTGGGGTTTTATCATCAGCATTTGGTGTTGGTGGAGTTATATTCATTTGTACATCATTAACAGAAAGTTTTACTTTACAATCAGTATGACCTGATGGTTTATATTTAAAACTAAATAAATTTCCTTCATCAGTTGAACCTGGACTAGTTAACATAACTGTCCATACCCCATCAACTTCTTCAGCGGGATTAACTAAATTCCAATCAGAATCTGCTGCTTCAAAAACATTTAAAATTTCAGCTCCACCCTCTTCTGTTAATGTAACGCTTAAATTTTCAGCACTACTACCATTTGTAAAATTATAAGCAACAACACATGTAATATTTCCTTCTGCATCTTGATTACCACAAGAAGGATAATATTCTTCTGCTGCATTCGTAACTACTGGAAGTAACGCCACCATTGCCACAACCATAAAACTAAAAATTTTCTTCACTTTTATCCTCTCCTACTCTCTATTATGTCAATATTATATCATAAAAATACAAAAATCTACATTTTTTTAAACTTTTTTTATTAAAATGTGTCAAATTGTGTTATTATAATATAGTAGGAGTATAAAATATGGGAAAAATATTATTTCAAATTAAAGATAACAGTCTATATGTCAAATTACGAAAACGTTTAAATACCGAACAAAAAAATTTAATTAATACTAATGTTATAAGTCAAAATGAATTAGTATTTAGTGAAGAATATATAAAAGAAAATCTTAAACTAATTCATAATTTTGTTAAAGAATTAGTCAAAAGTTATAATCTTGATACTTTAATTATTAAAGAATCTACTATAGCTACTACAATATTACAAATTATTGCTAATATAACAGAAATAAAAAATCTTTATTTATTAGAAGAATCTATTTTAACATATGATATTTGTGACAAAATTATCAAAACTAATACCATAAGTTATGTTTCTTTATATAATTTACCAACCTTTTTATTAGAAATGCTTGATAAAGAAAAAATTAAAGTCGATTCCCGTAACGAAATATTATTTTTAAGTAATTTTATGGAAGACAATAATTTACAAAACTTCTCTTCCCTATATTATAAAACTAGTATTACTATAAATTTACCAATGACTGAAAATGATGAAGAAGATTTTAATTCTTTTATCAATATCAATAAATATTTAAAAACGATTTACATCAATAAATTAAATAAAAATGATTTAGAAAATATTTTAGAAATATTATATACTCATCGTTTACGCAACATTAAAATTCTAATTGAAGATAATATTCATGATATTGAATTAATTGAATACTTAAAAAAGATAAATAAAAAGAATGCCAAAATTAATGGTATTCAATTTAAAATTGATTATTCTAAAGAATATTTAGAAGACAACTTAATGAATCAAATTCATCTTAATACAATAAAAATGTGTATCTTTATTGCTCTATTTTTTGTAAGTAGTCTCGTCGTATACGTTTTTTATTCCAATTATGTTTCCATGCAAAATGTCGAAGATATCCAAAAAGATATTAGTAGTGTGATAGCTGAATATAAAGAAAATCATAGCACTAATGAACCAGATGAAGACATAATTGAACCGATAGAAGATAATGAAATAAATGAAAATGATTCAGATAATTCTAATAACGATGATGATAATCCCAAAGAAAATTATAAACCCAAATATATTCGCACTGATATCGCCGGTCTTTTAGAAATAAATAAAGATACAGTTGGCTGGTTAAAAGTCAATAACACTAATATTGATTATCCTGTAGTTCAAGCTGAAGATAATGATTATTATTTAAAAAGAAATTTTAAAGGCGAAAAAGACAATAGTGGTTGGATTTTTATGGATTATCGAGCTAACCCAACCGATTTAAGTCGTAATACTATTATTTTTGGTCACAATATGTATTATAGTGGGGTTATGTTTGGTACTTTATATAAAGCAAAATATTCTAATTGGTATAAAAATCCTGATAATCAAATTATTGAATTTGATACTCTATACGATGAATACGATTGGCAAATATTTTCTATTTATGTCGTACCTAACACTGATGATTATTTAATTGCTAACTTTAGTAGTGATGCTAAATTTCAAGAATATTTAGATTTAATTATTAATCGCAGTATTTATGCTTTTAATGCCCCCGTTTCTACTAAAGACCATATTTTAACTTTATCAACTTGTTCTGATAATGGCAAAAACAGATTAGTTATTCATGCAGTTTTGCTAGAAAGCTAATCTTTTTTATTGGGAACATATTGCTCCATTAAACTTAAATTCATTTGTAAACGAATATTATTTGGATCTATTTCTAAAGCTTTTTTAACACTATCTAAAGCTTCTTCATAATGTTCTATGTTAAAGGCACAAATGCTATATAAATCATAAATAAAACTATTCCAAGCAAATTCCTCATTAATATAATTATCACTTTTTTCTTTAATTTTAAAAGCTGCATTTAAAAGATCATAAGCTGTATAATAATCTTCTTCTTCATAATAAATATAAGCTAATTCGACATAACCCTCACGCAAATAAGGCGCCTCAGCAATCGCTTTTCGATACCAAACTTTTGCCTCTTTAGCCTCCTCTTTTTCCCGATAACTTCTAGCAATAAAGCGCATTGAAGCTGCTCTTTCATCTTTCCAAGTTGCAGTTTTTAAACTTAAATGTCCTTTTAAAGTATTAATACAATCTTCCCATCTTCGATAATACATATATTCTCTACCCAAATAATGCATATTGCGATCATCTAAAGGATCTTCTTTGACACTAAGTTCCAAAAGTGGTAAATAACTACTACGTGATTTTAATTTATCCGGATAATGATTTAAAACAATATCTTTACAAATTATTTCTCGTTCTTTAGCTCGATCCATTGGCATAACTACTTCATGAACTGGATGAGCCCAATAATAGCCTTCTCTTTTATGAATTTTATTTATTAAAAAAGTAGTTGATGGTTTCCCATACTCATCAAAAGCCCAATTAAAAGTATATCTAATCCTAGTAACATCATCATTCCAATTAGCTAATATTTTTTCTTTCCATCCTTTTTCAAAAACTTCATCTAAATCCGTACAAACACAAATATCATAATCTTCAGGTACTAGCGATAAAGATGCATTACGGGCATCATCAAAACGCCATTCTTTAAAAGTTTGAGTATAAACATCAACCCCTGTTTCTTCTAGTAATGCCACCGTATTATCAGTTGAACCTGTATCAAGTACAATAATTTTATCGGCTTCCTTCATCGATTCAACCCATCGTTTTACAAATTTTTCTTCATTTTTACTAATGGCATATACACAAATTTTATAATTTTTCAAATAAATCACCTAAAGTAGTATATGCTAAAAAATAAAATTTGGTTAAGCCAATTATTTTATCCAAAGAAAAAACTCTGAGTTTTAATTTCAGAGTTTCTCTTCCTAAGCAGCAGCTCCCGTATCACCGGTTGGGCCTGTTGGACCTGTTGGGCCTTCTGGACCAGTAGGACCTTCTGGACCTGTTGGACCAATCTCACCTTGAAGTCCTGTAGCACCAGTATCACCAGTTGGACCTGTTGGACCGGTAGGACCTTCTGGACCTGTTGGACCAATTTCACCTTGAAGTCCTGTAGCACCAGTATCACCAGTCGGACCTGTTGGACCGGTAGGACCTTCTGGACCTGTTGGACCAATCTCACCTTGAAGTCCTGTAGCACCAGTATCGCCAGTCGAACCTGTTGGACCGGTAGGACCTTCTGGACCTGTTGGACCAATTTCACCTTGAAGTCCTGTAGCACCAGTTGCCCCAGTCGGACCTGTTAATCCAGTCGGACCGATAGGACCTGTTGGACCCGTTGGGCCTTGTGGAATAGTTAAATTTAAAATAAAGTTTGGAGATACACCAGTTATACTAGCCGCAGCTGCACTACCGGGTGCTCCAGTTGTAACTGTACCTATTTGTATCGTCATATTTCCTGGAACAACATTAGTCTGAGCAATGCAACAACATCCAGCTGGACGATAACAACGATTAAAATTTTCAATTATGCATCTTGCTCTTTCAACGTTATTCATTTTTTCCCTCCCACTATAAAATATGTCATAAAATATTTTGTGGCAAGTTAAAATGACTATAAAAGACTTTTACATTTTTAATTTATGATAACATTCTTCAAAAATTGCCAAAAATTTTCTTAATTCTTCTTTAGTTGTCAAATGTGATAAACTAATTCTAAGACTACTTTGACTTCTTTCTAAATCATTAGTTAAAGCATAAACACTTGGACTTAAACTATCTTTATCATTACAAGCCGATTTCGTCGAAATATATACCCCATAACTTTCTAAAGCATGCATAAATGTTTCCGCTTTAACATTTAAAATACTAACATTTAAAATATGCGGTAAACAAAATTCATTACTATTTATTACCACATCTTCATATTTTTGTAAATTTTGTCTTAAAAAATTATTCAGTTCTAAAACATAAGCATATTTTTCCGAAACATTTGTCGTAGCTAATCTCATCGCTTTAGCTAAAGAAGCAATTAAAGGATGAGCCGGTGTTCCACTACGATAATCGGTAGTCGATTTACCACCATGAATAAGAGGCTCTAATTCTACTTTTTCTTTTTTTATTAAACAGCTAATACCTTTTAAACCATAAATTTTATGACCAGATATTGTTGCCAAATCAATATTAGTTAAATCAACATTTATTTTACCAATACTCTGCGTTAAATCGACCAAAAAATAACATTTGGGATAATTTTTTAAAAACTCGCCAATAATCTCAACTGGTTGAACTAATCCTAACTCACTATTAACATGACTAATAGCTACTAAAATTGTATCATCTCTTATAGCTTTTTTTAATTCTTCAACTTCAATAATACCGTCAACATTACCATTTAAATAAGTTATTTCATAGCCTAATTTCTCTAAAAAATTGAGAGCTCCATAAACTGAAGAATGTTCAAACCTAGTAGTAATAATATGTTTTCCTCTATTTTGATATTTAAAAGCTATACCCTTGATAGCTAAATTATTTGACTCACTAGCACTTGAAGTATAAATAATTTCCTTTGGTTGAATATGCAAAATATTAGCAATTTGTTCTGAAGATTTTTCAATTAACTTATTAGCTTCTAACCCTAATTTATGTAAAGAATTAGCATTACCAATAAAATCTCTATTTATTTTATTAAAACTCTCTAAAATCTCTTCATTAGGAGGTGTTGTAGCACTATAATCAAGATAAATCATCTTCTTCCTTCTTTCCTAAAGAAAATTATATCACAAAAAAAGAAATGTTTAAAACATTCCTATTTTGAATAACTACAAGTATAACCCTCACCTATAAAATAACTACGCATAGATGAATAATTAGCAATATTAGCATCACCATACTTAGATTTTAAATCACTCTCCGCTACTGAATTCGTAATCGTAATTGTCTTATTATCATTATCAAATTCAACATCACCAGTTATATTATTAATAGTTAATTTTTTATCAGTATTATATTTAGCTAAATAATTAGCATATTCTGATTCATCACTAAATTCAAAAGTATAAATTTCATAAGCAATACCACCAAAAATATTTTTCTCAGTATCAGTATCCATTATCGAAATTTTTTCTGAAACAGTTACTTTAGCTTCAACTTCACTCATTGTCACATCTTTAGAACAAATTGAATAACCTTTAACCGCATTTGCCGTAATTATTAAAGTACCTTCAACTTCTTCTTTTTTACTATTCTTGGAAACATTTATTTTAACTGTATAAGTTCCAGCTTCCCCTTCTAATATTTCTTTAACACTATCTTCATCAGCAAATTCATATTTATATGATGAATCAACATTTTTAATAAATTCTTCAACATCAAGAGTATCACCTTTAGTTTTATAAACAGTTTGTAATTCCACTTCTAAAGGTGTATTATCAACAACTTTAAGAGTACCACTTTTTTTAATTCCACCACAAGTTACACTAAAATCATAATTTCCAGCTTTTGTAATTTCTTGTTCTGGTAAAGCTAAAGTACAGTTACTACTTTGTGTTCCTGTTACAGTCGCATAATCATCTATATTTTGGGATAAATCATCACCTAAATTAACTTCCACAGTTTTGGTTTCAATCGTAATAGTTGGTGTATTTTTATTAATTAAGTTGGTATAATTCAAAACATAATAGGTTCCAAATCCTACTGCTCCTAAAACAGCTACAATAATTATAATAAATGGTAATTTACTAGATTTTTTCTTGGATTGTTTTTCTGGCTCCAAAGATATTGGTGGAGTTGTACCAATATTATTAGGACTTTCAAAACCCGGAATTGGTCCTGATCCTAATGTTTGGGGATTACTATAAGCAGGTGTTGGCTCCGGATTTACCATTGGTTGTACACTTGGTGCTACAGGTGTTTCTGGTGTTAATGGAGGCATTGTTCCAATACTTCCATCATTTGGCATATTTACCGGATTTGCATTTGGACTAGGATTATTATTTAATGTTTCATTAAATAATGGATTCGCAACTGGCGTTCCATTAACATCAGGAGCTGGAGTTGACATACTAGGTTGTGGTTGTGGTGTTGGATTAGTATTATTAAAAGTTGCATTATTATGAACCATATCTCCTAAACCTGTATTTCCATTGTTATTAATATTATTAACTCCTGATACCGGATTTATATTTGTATTTACCCCACCATTAGATTCAAATGGTGGTACATTATTAAGTGGATTGGGATTATTCAAATTATTAACATTTCCTAACGTATTTCCATTTAAATTATTATTGTTTACATCATTATTCATATCTCTGCCCCTTTTACTACTATATCAATTATACCGTTAATTAAATAATTTTTCAACTAATTTTTTAAATTCTTCCCCTCTTGTTTCAAATTTGTCATATTGATCCCAAGAAGCACTAGCTGGCGATAGTAAAACAGCCTCATCATTTTGAACATTTTCCTTAATTTGATGCATCGCTTTTTCTAAAGTTTCACACTTATAACACGGAATATGCATCTTTTTAGCATAATTAGCTACTCTCTTTGTAACTTCACCAATCGCATATATCCCCGCAACTTTATTTATTTCTCCATCCAATTCATGAAAATCTTGACTTCTTTCCATCCCACCCAAAATAAGATGAGTTTTCTTAGTCATTGTTTTTAAAGCAATCAGGGTTGAAGTCGGATTAGTTGCTTTAGAGTCATTATAAAATTCAATATTCCTCTTACTATCCACAATTTCAATTCGATGTTCAACTCCATTAAAATTACTTAAATATTCTTTAATAAGGCGTTTATCAAAAGCAATTTCTTTTAATGCTAAAAGACAAGCTAAAATATTTTCATAATTATGACTACCCTTTATTTTAATATCACTAAGTTTTATTACTAATTTAGAATTAATATATATTCCCTTATCATTATAATAATTTTCTTGATTATTAAAATACTCTTTTCTTGATTTAATTTTTTCTGTAACTTCTAAACTATCAGTATTACTGGCATTAATAATAGCTAAATCACTACTCCCATGATGATTAAAAATCTTTTGTTTAGTTTTTTTATAATTTTCATAATTACCATGAAAATCCAAATGTGTTGGACATATATTAGTTAAAATACTTATATCAGTTTTAAAATCTTTTAAATTATACAATTGATGATCAGATATCTCTAAAACTAAAACATCACCACTCTTAATATCATTAACTATTTGCGATAATGGAAAACCAATATTACCTCCTAAATGACAAGGAACATGATGTTTTTTTAATAACTCATATAACATAGTTGTAGTGGTAGTTTTTCCATTAGAGCCTGTTATACCAATTATTTTAATATGTTTTGGTAAATAATGATAAGCTACTTCCATTTCATTTACTATATCTATCTTTAAATCTAAAGCTTTTAAAACACAAGGATGTTTCGGTTCAATACCAGGATTTTTTATCATAATATCAAATGTTTCATCAAGCAATTCTACTCCTGTTTCACTTTGCTTAAATGTTACTCCTAAAGAAGCTAATTCTTCTAAAGTTTCTTTCGTTGGCTCAATTTTATCTGTTACCAAAATTGTATTTTTACTAGCTAACAACTTAGTTACATAATAACCACTTTTAGCTAATCCTAAAACAAATATTTTTTTATTTTCAAGCATATTAACTCAACTTCTTTCATACTTTAATTATATAATTATTACTTTAAAAAAATCAATATTTATAAGAAAAAGGACTAATTTAAAAACAAACAATTTCTATTAGCCTTTATTTTAACTATACTAACTTTGTTAAAATTTGTCAAATATTCATCTAATTATTGTTTACTTAAAATATTTTTTCTATAATTAAAGAGAGCCTAATAGTTCTCAAAAACGAATTATTAGTTTTTTTAATTGGGAGGTAAAAATATGACTAAATATGTATTCGTAACTGGCGGGGTGGTTTCTGGTTTAGGTAAAGGGATAACCGCATCAAGTGTTGCTCTTTTATTAAAATCACGAGGTTATAAAGTTTTTATGCAAAAATTTGATCCTTATTTCAATGTTGATCCGGGCACCATGAATCCAATTCAACATGGAGAAGTATTTGTTACTTATGATGGCTGTGAAACAGACTTAGATTTAGGTCATTATGAAAGATTTATTGATGAAGAATTAAATTATTCTTCTAATATTACCAGTGGTAAAATTTATAAATCAGTTATTGAAAAAGAACGAAAAGGTGATTATTTGGGAGCAACAGTTCAATTAGTTCCCCACATTACCAATGAAATTAAAAATAAAATTTATGAAGCGGGAGCATCATCTAATGCTGATATCGTTATTACGGAAATTGGTGGAACCGTCGGCGATATTGAATCCCAAGCTTTTATTGAATCCTTACGACAAGTTCAATATGAATTAGGTCACGAAAATACTTTTTTTATTCATTGTACTTTAATTCCTTATATTTATGGCTCAGGTGAATTAAAAACCAAACCAACGCAAAATAGTGTTAAAGATTTAAGAAATATGGGCATAGCTCCAGATGCTTTAGTATGTCGGGCTCCTTTTGCAACAAGTCAAAGTATTAAAAACAAAATATCTTTATTCTGTTCAATTCCTATTACTAATATTATTGATTCAATTGATGTAACTAATATTTATCAAATTCCAATTAATTATTACAATCAACATATTGATGAAATTATTTTAAAACAATTTAATTTACCACTAAAAAAAGCTAATTTAAAATATTGGGAAGATTTAATTACTACTGTTGATAATTTAAAAGATGAACTAGAAATTGCTTTAGTAGGTAAATATGTTGAACTCCATGATGCTTATATTTCAGTAGCAGAAGCTTTAAAACATGCTGGTTATAAAATTAATAAAAAAATTAAAATAAATTGGATTGAGGCTGAAGATTTAGAAAAAGAAAGTGCTAACTTAAAAGAAATATTTAAAAATTCTAAAGGTATATTAGTCCCTGGTGGCTTTGGTTCTAGAGGGATAGAAGGAAAAATAAAAGCTATTAATTATGCCCGAGTTAATAAAATACCTTTTCTTGGCTTATGTTTGGGAATGCAATTAGCAGTTATTGAATTTGCTCGTAATGTCTGTCATTTAGAAGATGCTAATTCCACAGAATTTAAAACTAATTGTAAGAATCCAATTATTGACTTAATGGCCAATCAAAAGGCTATTATTAATATGGGTGGGACACTACGTTTAGGTAATTATGAATGTACACTTTCTAAAAATACTCTAGCTTACAAAGATTATAATACCGATATTATTTTAGAAAGACATCGCCATCGTTATGAATTTAACAACGAGTATAAAAGTTTACTAGAAGAAAAAGGCATGATTTTCTCTGGTATTAATACTAAAGCAAATCTAGTTGAAATTATTGAATTACCTAATCATCCTCATTTTATTGCTTCTCAATTTCATCCGGAATTTAAAAGTAGGCCAACCAAACCACATCCATTATTTTTAAGTTTTATTGAAGCTTGTAATAAGCAAAAATAATTAACTTGTATTTTATATCTTTATTTGATAAAATTATATGTAGGAAGTGCGAATGAAGTAGCACTACCATGATTGGTAAGCTAATCCATTAGGGTTAGCATTTTTAATGTAACAATCAATTGTTGAAAAGTTAACATTAATATTATTATAATAAGTAAATCTGTTCGATTTCTTCTCATTTTATACCTCCTCTAATTATCCAAAACCCCCTGTATTAAGATTTATAGAAACTAAAGTATTGATGGTAATGCTATCCCTTGCACCTCCACGTTCATTTAAACATAAATAACTTAAAAATTCAAATTGCGAAATCTCTAGAAATTTCGCACTAAAATTTTGCCAAATATCTATAAATTTCGCACCAAAAAGTGACCAAATCTCTAGAAATTTCGCAAGCCACTATTTTTGACACAAATTTGACACTTTTTGTGCTTTTTTATTTTAATAAGCAATAACTTGACTATTGTTATTCTCTCCTAAAGCCTCTTGAAGTCTTGCTTCGACCCAATCTATTTGTGATGACTCGGTATATACTGTTATATTTTTTGAAACTGAGGCATAGCCAGCTCCACCTAAAAATCCTTTATAATTTTCTACGTTTGTTATTGTATTATATGGTGCTTTAGGCAATTTTAATTCGGTTAAATTTCCACAACTTGAAAACATATAATCAAATTTTGTTAAACTTGGCATTTCCCAACTACTCAAATCTACTTTTGATAAACTATTACACATATAAAACATTTCAGTAGAATTAGTTACTTTAGAAACGTTCCATTTACTTATCGGACTTAAATCACTGATTTGTGTATTAGAAAACATGCCTCCTATATTTGTTACATTGGATACATCCCAATCCTTTATTGGCTCTAAATTAACTATTCTAGTACCAGCGAAAACACTTGACATATTAGTAATGTTTGAAACATTCCAATCTTTTAATGGGGTTAAATCTTTTATTTGAGTACCAGCAAACATACCAGATATATTAGTTATTTTAGACACATCCCAATCTTTTAATGGAGTTAGATCACTTATTTTTGTACTTTGAAACATATTATTAACATAAATTATTTTCAACTTATTCCAATGTGAAATTACATCTATATTGTCAATTTTTGTCCCCCAAAACATATATGATACGTTAGTTACATTAGATATATCCCAATTTTTTAGTGATGATATATCTCCTATTGATGTATCCCAAAACATACTATTCATATCTATTGCGTTGGAAACATTCCAATTTTCAAGTGATGATATATCTGTTAGATTATGACACTCACCAAACATTTGACCAAAATTTTTAACATTTAAGGTATTCCAATTGGCTAGAGGACTCAAATCTGTTAAATTTTGACAACTTCTAAACATAATTGACATATCGGTTACTTTGGATACATCCCAATTACCTATTGGACTTATATCACTTATTTTAGTACCACGAAACATATTACCCATATCTGTTACACTAATAGTTTCCCAACCACTTATTGGAATTAAATCAGTTATCTGAGTACCTGAAAACATACTATTCATAATAATAACATTTGAAACATCCCAATCTTTTATTGGCTCTAAATTAACTATTTTAGTACCAGCAAAAACAGCTAACATATTTGTTACATGTGACACGTCCCAATTTGATAATGCACTTATATCTATTAAATTAGAAACACCACCAAATAAATAGCTTAAATTCGTTACTTTTTTTATATTCCAATTGCCTATTGGACTTATATTTGTCAAATTAGTAACATGATAAAATAAGCAATACATACTTGTAACATTAGATACATCCCAATTACTCAGTGGACTTATATCTGTTAAATTTGTATCTTGATAAAATAAACCAACCATATCTGTTACATTTTCTGTATTCCAACTTGATAATGCACTTATTTCTGTTAAATTAATATCATTATTAAATAAATTATTCATATTTATTACTTCACTAGTATCTAACGCATTACCTGATATTTTCTTTAAATTTGTAAAATTATAAAAAGCATAAGTCATATTTTTTGGGGCTCGCATTGGTCCATTTGAGCCGATATATAAATCATAACTATCATTTTCATCTGGTGTTGCTTCTAACCAACCCATTACTTCATCTGATTTTGTTCCTCTATCGGTATCTCCTAATTCCCATGTCTTGATGGAATTTTTTGTATCTATATAATCTACTAAATATATATTTTGGATTTTTTGATATAACCCTTCGTCATCATAAAATAGTGAAACATTATATTTAGTTACTTCTGTACCATTTTGCATTTCTTTTACATTCTTATTTAAGGTAACCATATATTTATATGTTCCATTTTCATGACAGACCATATTCTCAGCTTCTATTTTAATATTTAACATTTTATTAGCTATATAATTTTGGTATGATGGTTTATTGATTAATTCTACTATGGCACTTAAATAATCACTACTATCTCCATCTATTTCAAAGGAAGTTTTATATACTTTAATATTATTCATTTTTAAAGTACTTAAATCTAATTCTTCATCTAAGCTTAAACCTTTTAGGTATAAGAGAATATCTTCTTTATCTAAAACACTGCCCATACTACCATCATCAATGTTTAAGGTTACTTTGATATCTCCACTACAACTATATCTAATGTTTTCCATACCCTTAGATGATACTTCAATTATTTGATGAGTACCTGTTGTTAAATCTGTTTCATATCGATTATCATTTACTGCTCCATAATAACTGCCTACATTTGCTAATTTCATATCATTATTATCAACATGAATATGAATATCATCATACAATGTACTTACAGATAAGGAGTGTTTCTTTGGAGTATTTGCTGTGATCATCGTCTTACTACCATTACCAGTTATTGTTACACTAAAATAAGCATACGTTGAACTTATTATTAGCAGTAACATTATGAATACTCCTACTAAGCTTATTATTACTTTCCTATTCTTCATAAGCTTAGCTCTCTTTCTCCAAGAATTAATCTTGGTAAGATATTTGTTAATACCAATGGTATTAACAAACTAAAATATTTTAGTTTGTTAATACCAATGGTATTAACAAACTAAAATATTTTAGTTTGGTTTTCATCTCTTTTTTCTTTTCCTTTCTTAA
>CANQTA010000030.1 GCA_947626655.1 uncultured Bacilli bacterium | reverse complement strand
CAATAACAGATATCTGTTATTGTTAATACCATTGGTATTAACAATAGTAATTATAAACTATATGTCTTTTGATAAAAAAGATACAAAGTTATATGATGTAAAATTAAGAAATATAGTAGATAAGAATATGTTTGCTATGTATCTAGAGAAAAAACAAGAAGATGGAACAAGTACCTATGTGGTAGATGAAGGAAGTACTTGGCCAGAAGAAGGCTATACATTTAATAAAACAATGTCAGGATGTATAGATGGTGATGGTAATAAAATAGAAGAAGAAATCTTAACATATGATGAAGAAAATCATATAGCAACTGTAGATACAGGAATAACAGCTTATTGTTATTTGTATTTTGATTTAAAAGTATCAAAAGTATTACCAGAATATGTAGATGATACTACTAAATTATCAACTGGTGATGGATATTTAGTATATCATGATGGAAAAGGAACATATGGTGCTAATGAAGCTGGAGATAATAGTTATCGATTTGCAGGCAATAATCCAAATAATTATGTATGTTTAGATGGTAATAATAATGGTGATGGAGTATGTGATACAACTAAATTATATCGAGTAATAGGATGGTTTCCAAAAGAAGGAGATCCAACAAAATATGAAATGAAGATAATAAAGAGTGAGTATATAACAGCAGATGAATTAGGAGGAAATCTAAGTACATCCAAATTAACACAATATACAATAAAAAATGATTATACTCCAAGAGCAGATGTAACAAATGCAGTAGGATTTTATTGGAGTGGAGAAAGTTCTATTATATGGAATAACTGGGTATCAAGTAAATTGAATCAAACATTAAATAAAGAAGATGGAAACTATTTAATAAGTTTAAGTGCATATACAAATTTAATAGAAAATACAAAGTGGTATATTGGTGGAAATACGTATAATAATATTATAGTTAATCAAAGTAGTATGAAAACAGCATATGATTATGAATTAGGAGCAAATAAATTAACAACTTCATCAAGTCAATGTATAGATCAATCAGCTAGTAATGTACAATGTACAGATGCCTTATTATATCAAACAAACAAAGTAGGATTGATGTATGCCACAGAATATGGATATGCGTCAGCTCCAAGTAATTGGGGTACCAAATTATCTAGTTATAATAATCAAAATAATCGAAGTGAAAACTGGTTATATAATGGAGTATATGAATGGACACTTTCTCGCCGAGCCGACGATGCGTACCGTGCGTTGAATGTCCACAATAGTGGATATGTGTACGGCAGCGACGTGGACTACAGCAGGTATGGCGTGCGTCCGGTCCTTGTACTCAAATCAGAAGCGACAATCAAAAGTGGAGATGGAAGTAAAGAAAGTCCATGGAGAATAAATTTGCAAAGCAGTTAAGCTTGTCTCGCGGTTTGTGCGAGGCAAGCTCCGAAAATGGGGTTTTCAACAAAATGAATATTAAAATTTTTTTAAAATTTTAATATATAGATGTGGGGTAATCTTGAGGAAAAATTCTCGCCAAGCCGACAATACGAACAATGCGTTAAATGTCAACAATAGTGGATATGTGAACAACAACAACGTGAACAACAACAGAAATGGCGTGCGTCCGGAGACCTTTATATAGTTCCAGTAGTATAAGATTAAGGTTTTATATTGTGTTTGAGATAAAGGACAAAGATTATCCTTGGAATTGTTCCTAAAGGAAAGATATGTTAAGAAGGATTATACGTAATTTTTCTTAAAGAGCATATCAATGAAAGGCAGTGATAGATATTATTTGAATTTTTGTAGTAAAGTAGTACAATAACACTATTAAAGATAGTGAAACTTTAAATTTTATGAAGAAGTAGTGGTCATAAATTTAATGATTTTCTATAAGTAGTAAAAGGAGTTAAAGGATGAATAGTTGTAGTATAAAGCTATATAAAATTGGAAAATTTTATCGGGCAAATGGGAATGATAGTTATATAATACATGAATTACTTGGATATAAATATGTTGTTTCTAGTAATAGTGTTGGCTTTCCACTTTCAGCTTTAAGTAAAGTGAAAAGCAAGTTAGATGATGAAAAAATTAGTTATGAAATATTTGAAAAAGATAAGTTGATAGAAAAGAGTAATGGGATTGCTAAAAATTATAAAAGAATATTAAAAAAAGCGATAGATAATATGGATATTGAAGTTAGAATAAATAAATTAAGAGAAAAAATAAATTCTTTTGATGAAGAGAAGTTAAAAGAAATACTTTTAATTTTAGAAAATGAATAAAGATAAGTTTTTATTAATAAAATATGTAAAGAATTACATATATGGTTTGGAGAAAATGTTAGTAACATTTCCAAAAAAAGATATTCTAACTCGTAATATGATGTATAATGATGCTTTAAAAATATTAGAACTTATTTATAAAGCTAATAATGAATTAGATAAGGATAAAAAACATGATTATCAAATAGAAGCGATTGCTAAAGTAAATATGTTAGATTTTTATATAGACAGAGCTTATTATTTTAAGTATATAAATGAGAAAATTCTTTTTAATAAATCATCTGAATTATTAAAAATTAATAAAATATTGTGTTCTTGGTGTTTAAGTGAAAGAGAAAATTAATTATGATAATATTAAATCAATTTATGATTTAGAAATAGCTAAACATGTTAAAAATAAGAACAAATTATATAATTTTGAAAAAAATAAAGCCCAAAATTTAAATAATATTATTGAATTATTAAAAAATTGTCATGTCTTACATTTAAGGTATAATGTGTTTGTTATTTTTGAACCAACATGTCGTTTGGTTATGTCATTACCAGTTAAAGATAAAATTATAAATCATTTTATTACTCGTTATTCTTTAGAAAATAATTTAAGTAAATATTTGGATATTAGAAATGTTGCCACAAGAAAAAATATGGGAACAGATTATGCAATTAATTTACTTAAGAAGTATTTGGAAATAAACAAAAGAAAATATAAGAAAGTTTATTGTTTAAAAATAGATATAAAAAAATATTTTTATAATATTGACCATGATGTTTTAAAAAATTTATTAAAAGATAAATTGGATGATTATGAATATAAATTAATTTGTAAAATAATAGATAGTACTAATAGTGAATATATAAATAATAGTATTAATTATTTTAGAAATAAATATAATGTTGAGATTCCTTTGTATCAAAATGGTAAAGGATTACCAATAGGTAATATGACTAGTCAATTTTTATCAATATTTTATTTATATAAGTTAGATCATTTTATTGTTCATGATTTGCATTTAAAATATTATGTTAGATATATGGATGATTTTGTTATTATTAGTCATGATAAAGATAAATTAATTACTGCTAAAAATATAATTCCAAAAAAATTAATAGAGGAATATAAATTAGATACAAATAGTAAAAAAACAGTTATAGTAGATTTAAAAGATGGTTTTAGCTTTTTAGGATATAATTATAAAATAATTAATAATAAAACAATTATTAAAATTAAAAGAAGTAATTTTAATAAAATAAAAAAGAGAATTAAAGAAGTTAAAGAGTTATTAAATAATAATGAAATTACTTATAATCAAGCTTTTTGTACAATTATGACTTATAAATATAGTTATAAGTATGCTAGTAATATAAAAATATTAAATATGATTGAGAGATATTTTTATGAATAATAGATACATTTTTTTTAAAAGGTTATATAAAGATTATGTTGTTATAATTCAAAATAAGAGTTATGGTGTAGATAATAAGTTAAAAGATATTATTAAATATAATAATATTAATTATGTATTAGTAGATAATGAAAATAATGTTTTAGTTCATAAAGTTAATAATAATAAATATTGGGAATGGTATTTAAAATGTTTTTATGGAGAACTAATTGAAAAGATTTATCGAATGTTAATAAAGATGAATTTGTGAAAAACTTTTTCATCTTTTTTAAATTGAAGTAGGTATTTTATTTGTACATTTAGAAAGGGTATGATATACTGTATTATGTAAATAGATGATAAGGAGAATATATGAGAAATATAAAAATTAATGGAATATATAAGCATTTTAAGGGAGATTATTATTTAGTTGTAGATGTAGCTAAGCATTCAGAGACTAAAGAAGAATATGTTATTTATAGAAGTTTGTATGGTGATGGAAAGTTATGGGTTAGACCATTATCAATGTTTTTGTCCGAAGTTGATCATGAAAAGTATCCTAGTGTGACACAAAAGTATAGATTTGAGTTACAAGATATAAAAAGTGTAAATTGAATATTAGGAATATAGAATGAAAATTATTGAATATGAAGAATACTATTTAGAAGATGTTCGAAGATTATTGACTGAATTAGAAGAATATATAGTTTCTATAGATAAAGATAATTTAGATCGAGTTCATGAAGAATATTATGAGAAAATGGCTTTAGTTGATTTAGCTAATGTAGAAAATAATAATGGTAAATGTTATTTAGCAATATTAAATAATAATGTGGTTGGATTAATAATGGGGATTATACCGGAATATGATGAGTATGATTATTTAGATTATAAATGTCCTAAAAGAGGTATTATTATTGAACTTATTATTCAAAAAAATATAAGAAGTAAAGGAATTGGCACTAAATTAATGGAGACAATAGAGAAATATTTTAAAGATAATGGTTGTGAATATGTTTTAGTTGATGTATTTGCTTATAATATTAAAGCTCTTAATTTTTATGAGAA
Organism: uncultured Bacilli bacterium; assembly: GCA_947626655.1. Lineage (GTDB taxonomy): Bacteria > Bacillota_I > Bacilli_A > RF39 > UBA660 > SIG200. The sequence goes on along the minus strand of CANQTA010000030.1, from coordinate 12,097 downwards.
AAATGGTTATCACTCTAGAATGATGACGAATATTAAAAAATTATAGATATCTTTGTTATTAATTATTTATTTTTTAGAAAAAATATGTTATCTTAGTTTTAGAAAGAAGTGTTGAGATGATACCGTTTAAAAAAGCAAATATTTTAATTCCTAGAAATGTCGATATGACAAAATGGAGTGTTGTAGCTTGTGATCAATATACAAGTGAGCCTGAGTATTGGCAAGATGTTGAAAAAATAGTGGGTGATAGTCCTTCTACGTTGAGAATTACGTTACCAGAAATTTATTTAGAGGAGCCAGATGTTGCGGATAGAATAAAGAAAATAAATGCGACGATGCAAGAATATTTAGATAATGATTTGTTTACAGAATATAAAGATACAATGATTTATTTAGAGAGATGTCAAAGTGATGGGAGAATAAGAGAAGGGTTAATTGGCATCTTAGATTTAGAAGATTATAATTATGAAGTTGGTAGTGAAACTTTAATTAGAGCGACAGAAAAAACTGTTATTGAAAGAATACCACCAAGATTAAAAGTAAGAGAAAATGCTTTGTTAGAACTTCCCCATATTATGATTTTAATTGATGATGATAAAAAAGAAATTATTGAAAATTTAAAGAATACAGTAAGTGATGAAGATAAAGTTTATGACTTTGATTTAATGGAAAATGGTGGCCATATTAAAGGTTATAAATTAAAAGATACGGTTATAGATGAAGTTACTAAAAAGTTAGAAAATTTAGCCCAACAAGATGTATTCGAAGCTAAGTATGATGTTCATGATAAAGGTGTGTTATTGTTTGCAATGGGTGATGGTAACCATTCTTTAGCAACCGCAAAAGCTAATTATGAAAATTTAAAGAAAACAATGTCCGAAGAAGAATATTTAAAAAATCCAGCTCGTTATGCTTTAGTTGAATTAGTTAATCTTCATAGTGAAGCTTTAGAGTTTGAAGCTATTCATCGAGTAATTTTTGATACAGATGTTGAAAATTTAATAAATGAATTATATAAATATTATGATATTAATGAAGATGGTAATGGTGAATATTTTGAATTAGTTACTAAAGATATGGACAAGAAATTATATATAAGTAATCCTAAATCAAATATAGCAGTTGGTTCAATACAAATTTTCTTAGATGAGTATTTAAAAAATAATCGTGGTAAAATTGATTATATTCATGGTGATGATGTTACTAGAGAAATGGGAAGAAAAGATGGTAATGTAGCTATACTATTTAAACCAATGTTAAAAAATGAATTATTTAAAACAGTAATATTAGATGGAGCACTACCAAGAAAAACTTTCTCTATGGGACATAGTAATGATAAAAGATATTATTTAGAAGCTCGGAAAATTAAATAGAATGTCTTAAATGATATTCTTTTTTTATATAAGAGGAAAGTTATATAAAAATTATTAAATAAAAAATCAACTGACTGAAGAAATCGTAAGTAAAAAAAGTTTTAGAATAAAAATGACATAAATTTAATTATTGAGTTTTACTTTTTGGTCTAGTAAATGTTATAATCTTTAATAGGGAGGCATTATGAAAAAAAATAATATAATATTAAGCTTAGTTTTAATTTTTTCTATAATTATGGTTGTATTCTTGGTAACTGATCATGGTAATTTTTCATTAGCGTTACCTAATAATGACAGTGATAGGGAGGTAGTTAGTTTGAATGCAAATATAAATATTGATGGAGTAAATTATGCTGCTACTTTTAATAATAGTGATAGTGCAAAAATATTTTTAAATTCTTTACCTTTAGAAGTAACGATGCATGATTTAAATAATAATGAAAAGTATGTTTATTTAAATTTTAAATTACCAGCTAATCCAACTTATACAGGAAATATAAATGCTGGAGATATTGTTTTATTTGGTGATGATTGTTTAGTAATATTTTATAAATCTTTTACTACTAATTATAGTTATACTAAAATAGGGGAAATAAGTAATATAGAGGAATTTATAAATAATGTTAAATATGGTAATGCTAAGGTAAAAATTACTAATAAGTAAGAGTTGATAAATGAATAATATTATTGTGCATATACCTCATAGTTCATTAAAATTACCGTTGATGTTTTTTGAAGATTTGAAAGTATCTAAAAAGGAAATATTAGATTATAATAATTTTATGGTAGATTATAAAGTAAATGAATTAGTTCCTAAAAATATTAAAAAAATAATTTTTCCTTATTCACGTCTTTTTTGTGATGTTGAAAGATTCAAAGATGATTCTAAAGAGATGATGAGTAAATATGGGATGGGTGTTATATATCAAAAGAATATAGATGGTAAAATTATTCGTAGTATTAGTGATGAATATAAAATGAAGGTAATTAATAATTATTATAATTGGCATCATGAGAAGTTTACTAATATGGTAACAGATGTTATTAATAAATATAATTCATGTTTAATTATTGATTTACATAGTTATGGTGAAGAATTTGTAAAAAAGATTTGGAAAGATATAGAAACTCCTGATATTTGTTTAGGAGTTGATAATGATTTTATTGGGCAAGATTTAATTTTAGTAACTATTAAACATTTTGAAGAGTATGGGTATAGTGTTTTAATTAATAAACCTTATGCAGGAAGTATAGTACCTTTAGATTATTATAATGCTAAAGATAAACGGGTAAAATCATTAATGATTGAAATTAATAAAAAAATATATTTAGATAGTGATATAATTGTTAATGAAGAGAAATTTCTAAAATTAAAAGAGTGTTTAGAAATTTATTTGAGAAAATTACAGAATTTTGAGAAAGGGTGCGGGAAATGAGTTTAGTTTTAAAAAATGTTTCAAAGAAATTTGGAAGAAAAACAGTTGTAGATAATTTATCTTTAACTTTAGATAAACCTGGTGTTTATGGTTTATTGGGCACTAATGGAGCTGGTAAGACTACTACAATTAGAATGCTTTTAGGAATTATCAAAAAAGATAGTGGTGAAATAACTTGGAATGGTGAACCGGTTGATCGTAAAAAAGTTAATTTTGGTTATTTACCAGAAGAAAGAGGGGTTTATCCTAAAGTAAAAATAATTGATCAGCTTAAGTATTTTGCCGAATTAAAAGGAATTGCTTCCGAAGTTGCTGAAAAACAAATCTATAAATGGGCTAAAATTTTAAAAGTAGAAGAATATTTAGATATGCCTGCTGAAAAATTATCCAAAGGTAATCAACAAAAAGTGCAATTTATGACAGCTATTTTGCATGATCCAGAATTAGTTGTATTGGATGAACCTTTTAGTGGTTTAGATCCTGTGAATACAGATATTTTAAAACATATTATTATTGATTTAGTTAAAAATGGTAAATATATTATTATGTCAGCACATCAAATGGTAACTATTGAAGAATTTTGTAGTGATATATTAATTTTAGATAAGGGGATTACAGTATTACAAGGTAATTTAAAAGAAATTAAAAATAGCTATCCAGCTAATCGAGTTCTAATAAGTACTGATGAAAATATAGATAAATATATAGAAAAATTAAATTTAGAAATTGAAAATGTGAAAAACAATGAATATGTTGTTAAAATTGATAATGAGGAAATTGCTAATAAATTATTAAATTTAATTGTTAAGGATGGAATTAATATTAATAAATTTGAAATAATGAAACCATCTTTAAATGATATTTTTATTGAAAAGGTAGGGGATTAAAATGCGAGATATATGGATAATAATGAAATTTACCATTAAAGATATGGTAAAAAGAAAGTCTTTTATAATTTCAACTTTAGTTATTTTAGCCTTTATTGTAATCGGGTTTAATATTCCTAATATAATTAGTTGGTTTGGTAATGATAATATAAAAAGTAAAATATTAGTTGTAGATAATGATAATATATTTGAAGGAAGTTTAGATTCTTTAAATAATATGGATATTAATTATGAAGTAACTTTAAATAATTTAGAATTGGCTAATGTAAAAGAAAAAATTGAAAATGGGGATTATGATTCAGCTTTATATATAACAAAAGAAGATAATAATATTAAGATAGATTATATAATACCGGAAGTGTCAGTTTTAGATAGTATTCCAAGTGATTTAGTAAGTATTTTAGAAACATTATATAAAAATGTGCAAATTGCTAAATTGAACTTAACAACTGCAGAATTACAAAGTATTAGTCCGAATTTTGAATATAGTTTAGTGGGAATAAGTGAAGAAGCTGCTGGCAATGTTATAGTTATGATGTTATTATCAATTGTATTATTTTATGCAATATATTTTTGTGCTTATCAAGTATCAAGTTCAATAACTATTGAAAAAACTAGTAAAATTATTGAAACATTAGTAACTTCGACAAGTCCTAAAAATATTGTTTTAGGTAAAACTTTAGGTATTGGTTTAGTGGGAATGTTGCAAATGATTTTAATCGTGGGAACCGCTTTAATTAGCGCAAACATATTTATGAGTCCGGAAATTTTAAGTATGGTTCTAGATGTATCAAATATTACTTTAGGATTAGGAATTATTACTGTAATGTATTTTGTTTTAGGATATTTGACTTATGCATTAATTTATGCAGTAACCGGATCAACAGTGAGTAAACCAGAAGATGTTCAATCGGCTAATGGACCAGTTGCTATTTTATCAGTCGGGGCTTTTTATCTATCATATTTTACAATGATGAATCCATCGGGTAATCTAAATGTTTTTGCTTCTTTGTTTCCGTTATCTTCACCATTTTGTATGCCTTTTCGAGTAATGATGGGATTAGCTACTACAACTGATGTTTTACTTTCGATGGTAATTTTAATAATATCTATTTTATTAATTGCCAAAGTAGCTATTAAAATATATTCAAATGCTATTTTGAATTATGGTACTAAATTGAGTTTTAAAGATTTAATAAGTATTTATAAAGAAAAAAATAAATAAGTTGTAGATATATCTAATAATAAAAATTAGATATGTCTTTTTAATTTAAGAAAATCTTAATAATTTTATAAGATAATGTTAAAAAAAATTAATTGTTTATTTGTTAAAATGATAATGTGGTATTAAATGAAAAAAAGAAGTCGAAGAAAGTTTAAAAAAGTTATTAAGATTTTGATGGTTATTATGTTAGGGAGTTTTTTGTTATATTGGGGTTATCAGTATTATCATAAATATGATGTAGTTTTGGATGATGATAGCTTTAATGAAGCAGATGCAAGTACTCTTTTAGGTAAATTACAATTATTGAGTAAAAAAGATAAACGAATTAAAGATATTGTGAATAATTATGAGGATTATCCAGAAGAATTATTAGAAATGTTAGTTAATAATTTAGAAATGCTTGATTTTGTAATTGATTATCCTTCTAAGAAGGGAAAAGTTTATAGTGATAATGTGGAAAATATTAAAGAGGGAGAAATTCCTTTATTATTGCAATGGGATCAAAGATGGGGTTATGGAAATTATGGAAATAGTTCGGTAGCTGTTAGTGGCTGTGGACCAACATCTTTAGCCATGGTAATTGTAGGTTTAACTAAAAATGTGAAGATAACACCTTATGTTGTTGCTAAATATGCATTTGAAAATGGCTATTATTTAAATGGAACGGGAACTCTTTGGACACTTATGAGTGAAGGTGCTAAACATTTTGGAATAAAAGTCCGGGAATTAGGATTATCTAAACAATTGATAGTTAATGCTTTAAGTAGTGGGCATCCGATTATTTGTAGTATGCGTAAAGGAGATTTTACGAATAATGGTCATTTTATTGTTTTAACTGGGCTTAAAGATGGTAAAATAAAAGTTAATGATCCTAATAGTAGGTTGCGAAGTAATAAATTATGGGATTATGAAACTTTAAAGGGACAAATAAAAAATTTATGGGAATTTTATTTATGATGATATAATTAAAATGGTGATTTTTATGAATGTTTTAGTAGTAGATGATGAAAAAGAAATTGCAGATTTAATTGAAATATATTTAAAAAATGAAAATTTAGATGTTTATAAATTTTATGAAAGTAAAAATATTTTAAAATTTTTAGAAAATACAAAAATAGATTTAGCGATTTTAGATGTTATGATGCCGGAGATTGATGGTTTTGCGTTAGTTAAAATAATAAGAGAAAAATATAATTTTCCAATTATTTTGGTAACGGCCAAAATAGAAGATATTGATAAAATAAGTGGTCTTTCTTTAGGAGCCGATGATTATATAACTAAGCCATTTCAACCTTTAGAGTTAGTAGCAAGAGTGAAAGCCCAATTAAGACGTTATTTAAAATATAATCAAAATAATTCAGAAAAAGAAATAATTGAATTTAGAAATATAATGATTAATAATAAAACTCATGAATTTTATTTAAATGATGTAAAAGTAGACTTAACCAAAACTGAATTTGCTATTCTTTGGAATTTATGTCTAAATTTAGGTGAAGTTTTAAAAACTGAAGATTTGTTTAAAATTGTTTGGGGTACTGAGTATTTTGAAGCTGATAATAATACAGTTATGGTGCATATAAGACATTTAAGAGAAAAAATGAAAGATACTGGGAAAGAGCCTAAATATATAAAAACGGTATGGGGAGTAGGTTATAAAATTGAAAAATAAACATGTAAGAATAAAAACTTTTACTTTATTTGGTGAACTTATCTTAAAGTTAGTTATAGCCTATTTATTAATAATTATTGTTTTAGGACTTTTTGTTGATGGTATCTACAATAATGATATAGCTAATTATTTATATGAAAATAATGCTATTTTATATTATTTTTGTGTATCTCATAAAGGAGAATTAATATTGGGAGTAATTATAATAACTTTTTTAGTAATTATTTATGATTTTATAAAAAATAGAGTTCAAGAATTAAATATGTTATATAGTGAATTAGATAAAGTTTTGGATACTAATAATTTGGAATTTAATTTACCTCCTAATATGAATGAATTTTTAGAAAAACTTAATAAAATTAAATATGATTATTTACTTAGTCAAGAAAAATTTAGAGAAGCAGAAAGTAAGAAGAATGATTTAATTGTTTATTTAGCTCATGATTTAAAGACGCCATTAACATCTGTAATTGGTTATTTATCACTTTTAGATGAAGTAACAGATATGCCAAAATCCCAAGAAAGTAAATATATTAAGACGGTTTTAGATAAAGCTTATAAATTAGAAGATTTAATTAATGAATTGTTTGATGTAGCTAGATTTAATTCTGAAAAAATTATTTTAGAAAAAGAAGAATTGGATTTAAAAATGATGTTAGAACAATTAATGGAAGAATTTTATCCTTTATTGAAAGAGAAAAATAAAGAAATTAAGTTGGATAGTCCTTTAAAAGTCATGATTTGGGGAGATTCTAATAAACTAGCAAGAGTATTTAGTAATTTATTAAAAAATGCCATTAATTATAGTACAGGAAAAGAAATTAATATTAAGGTAACAGATGTTATTAATTATGTAGAAGTTCAAATAAGTAATAAGGGAAAGAATATTTCAAAAGAAAAGTTGCAAAAGATTTTTGAAAAGTTTTACCGAATTGATGAAGCTAGAACTAGTCAAACTGGTGGGAGTGGTTTAGGGCTGGCTATTGCTAAAGAAATAGTTAATTTACACGGTGGTGATATTTTAGCTACGAGTGAAAATAGTTTGACAACATTTATTGTTAAATTACCTAAAAATAATGGTATTAAATAGCATAATGAATTGTTTTCTAGTATAATTCTAATTAAGGTGATATAAGTGGATACTAGTATTTATAAGTATTTTGATAATCATACTGATAAATTTGGTCAAAAAGATTTATTTATTCGAATTAGAGAAGATCGCAATGATTCAATTTATTATGATGGAATTAAAATTTTTGATATTGATAAAAATAGTAAAACTTTAAAAATTAGTGATAATGTTTTTAATTTAAATAAAGCTACTATCAAGGAAGTTATTGAAGAAATAAAGAAAAATAATCCTAATTTAAGTCAAGATGAATTAGAAGTATTAGTTAAAGAGGCAATTATTAATAGTTATGTGGCTTTAAGAAGTACGGTATTAGAAGGTAAAATGGCTAAATTTAAAAATATTTTTACAATTAATATCAATTTAAAAAGGGCTTATGATAATGCAAAAGAGCGTAAAATAATTGAGCAAATTTGGGAATATTTAAGTAGTCATGATTTATTAAAGTTATTAAATATTAAGTATGTTACGGAATATAAAGTAGCTAAAAAGTTAGATTTAGAGGTCCAAAATATCTTTAAAGATTTAAATAAATATAGTGGTAAAAATGATAAAGTAAAGTATATGAAAGTTACGGGATGTTTAAATATTGCTGATGTCTTTAAACAAATGGATGAATCAGCGACAGAGTATTTAAAAAAAGTAGATAAAAGTAATTATCAAAAAGATATACAATTTAATGATAAAATAATTTTAGAATTTAAGAAAGATTTTAGTGATAAATTAAAAGAACAATTGATAATTTATGGGCAAACTAAAGATAATAATGTAAAAGGGCAAGTGGGAGAACTTATTCAAAAAGATTTAAGTTCAATCTTAGAAATTGAATATGTAATTACGAGAAATTGTATTTTTGATGCTAAGATGAATTATGATCGTTTTTCAGGAAGTCAAAAACCTATTATAAATATTATTACTGCCGAATCTTATCAATTGGCTAATTATTTAGATAATATTGAAGATAAGATTGAAGTAATGAAACAGGCAATTAATAATTATCAAAAATATAACTTTGAAGAAGAAAAAAATTATCAACATCATTTTATGACTGATCCCATATCACTTCTAAAAATCAAACATGAATTACCAAATGAGATGGTTATTTATCCTTTTGAAGAAGAATATTTTATTAAAGAGGGTAAAAAGAAAGATGAAGAAGAAAATGGTCGAATTGATGCAATATTATTAAGTGAATCAGGAAGTGATATATTTTTAATTGAATTAAAAGTAAATGATAATGTAATTGATGGAACAAATGGGGTTCATAAACATTTAATAGATATTGAAGAACTTTTTAAAACGGATTTAATAGTTAAGTTTTTAGGATTATTAAAAGGACGTATAGATTATCGCCGGTTAATGCTTGGGCAAAAGAAAATAGAGTGGCCGGATGATATCAAAATGCATTTTTGGACAATTATTGCTTGTACTAGTGAAGATACGAAAGAAAATATCAAAACATGTTATTTAGAAAAGTTTAAAGATAATACTTATGATATTCGGAAAATTAAGGTTAGTGATAAAAGTAAAATAAAAGCATTACGGGAGTATCAAGAAAGTATTAAAAATTGTGATATAAGATTTTTCTTTGATAGGATTGATATGGCTAATAATGATATAAAAATTAAAAATGATTTTTGGGATGAATTTAATTATTAAAAAGAACAATAATATAAATATGAAGAAATTTATTTTAGTAGGTTTAATTATAATTAATTTAATTATGAGTGGATTATTGTTAAAAGATGTGAATAATAACGATAATCCTTTTTTAGATGTGTTAAAACAAGAAAATACGAAAGATATATGTCTTCAAAAAAATGAAATATTTAGAGATAGTAATTATATTTATTATTTTTCTTGTAACCAATTAGAAAATATTTTCATAGAATTAAGGGGAGTGAAATATTCTTTGAATGATATTTTAAATGAAAATATATATACATTTGAGGAGCTTGTTAATTTAGGTTTAAATATTAGTAAAGAAGAAATTGGTGAAGAAAGTGATGGTAGTACTAAACCAGACACAGTACCTAGTGATAATGAAGATAATAATTCTAATAAAGAAGATAATTCTAGTAATGAAGAGGAAAATAATAAAGATGAAGTAATATTATCATTAGAAGAAATACAAAATTATAATAAAACTATTAAAAGGAAAACAAGTTCAATCTATGATTTAAATAAAGTGTTAAGTTATACAGCTAAAGATATTAATAATTTAATTCTTAAATATAATTTACCTAAACTTCCGAAATATAATGGCAATGTTACTTTAACAGAAAGTAATACGAAAGTTATTTTAGAAAATCGTAATTTAGAAAATATTAATGTTAATAATATTCAAAAGGGAATTATTGTCAAAAGAGCTAATTTAAGAAGTTTTCCGAGTAATGTTCATTTTTATGATAAATTAAATAAAGAAGCATTTGATAGGTTGCAAGAAACCGAGTTGCATGTTAACACCGAAGTTGTTATTTTGCATGAAAGCAAAGATAATATGTGGTATTTTGTTGTAAGTGAGATATATGCTGGCTGGGTATATAAAGAAAATGTGGCTTTAGTAACTGATGATGATATTGAATATTTTCAAAATAGTCGTGATTTTGGTATCATTATAGTTCCTAAAGTAAATGTTTTGGATACTTTTTTAGATATGAGTGTGAAATTGCCCCTTAAAAATAATAATTTGGTGATGCCAGTAAAAGGTGAAGATGGTTTTATTAAAAGAGTAGAAATAAATCTAGATAAAAGTAAATATAGTGTGGGTTATCTTGCATATACTAAAGAAAATGTAATTAAAAATGCTAAAAGTTATGAAGGATTTAAATATAGTTGGGGTGGGATGGATGATGGTGTTGACTGCTCTAGTTATATTGCTAATATCTATAGAACTTTTGGATTTATATTTCCAAGAAATACGGCTGATCAAAGTATAAGTGTAGGTAGAATAACGGATTTAAGTGAACAAAGTAATCAAAATAAATTAAATATAATGGAGAAAACTGAACCATCATTACTTTATCAAAATGGCCATGTAATGTTATATTTAGGAAAAGTAAATAATAAATATTTGGTAATTGAAGCATCAGGGGTAGGAAAAGTTGTAGTAACTGAATTAACTGTTAATGGTAATTATTTAAAGAAAATAAATAAATTAGTGGAAATAAAATAATTTTGTTGTAAATTAAATAGTAAGTAGTATAATAATGCTAAAAGGAAAGAAGTTATGATTTTATTTAAGACTTTGGATTATAAATTGTATAGTAACATTATTCATTATTTATTAGAAGAAGAGCTATTTAAGGAACAAATAGATTTAGGTAATATAGTTGAAAGAATAATACCACCATATATTTATCGGCAAAACTTTTGGTATTGTGAAACAGTTTTAGAAAATCTTTATAATTATAGTAGTGATAGTTTTGAACATGAATTAGATGAACTGCATAAGCTTACTTTGTATAAATTTATGGAATTTGTTCCAAAAAATAAAAAATGTTTTACTGATGTTAATATTAAAAAATTAATGGAAGATAGATTTAATATAGTTAAATCTTGTGAAGGTGAAGAAGTAGCTTTAAATTGGCAAAAAAAGATCTATTCTTGGAAGTGGTATAAAAAAGATTTATTTAATGATTATGAATTTTTAAAAATAGAAAAGTATTATAATAAAAATCAATTGAAGCAATTTATTAATAAAGATAATTATGGGAAGTTTAAAGATATTCTTCCTTATGAAGTAAAAAAGATGTTCGATACCAAAGAATCTTTGGCCGAGATGATTTTAGCATTTATTAAATTTGTCCAATTAAATATAAAAAAGAGAAATATGGCTTATCTATTTTGGAATGGTCAAATTGAGTTTGCTGAGCCTAAAATTCAAGAAGTTTTAGAAAATTTATTAGAGGCTTATTTTACGGATGTTGATGTAGATATATCCCGAGAAACTTTAGTTGGTAGTGGTAAAATAGATTTTAAATTTTTTAGAAATAATGCGGAGAAAGTTTTATTAGAAGTCAAGAAAGCAAGTAGTAAAAATTTAAGAGCAGGATATGAAAAACAAATTGGGGCTTATATGCAGTCTTGGAATTGTCAAAAAGCATTTTATGTTATTATTGTTTATACTGATGAAGATAATGAAAAATTGAGACAATTTTTAACTAAAAGAAAAGTAAATGATGTAGGAATTGAAGTTTTAGATGTTCGTCTTAAGGATAAAAAATTAGTTTGGAAAAATAATTCAAAAATAAATAAAGGAATAACTAAAGATGTTGATAAATATTTTAAAAAATTAGATTGTTACTATTCACAGCCAAAATAAGAGATAAATAAAATCTCTTATTTTTTTAGTGTTGAAAACTAGCTACATTTTGTT
>CANQTA010000029.1 GCA_947626655.1 uncultured Bacilli bacterium | reverse complement strand
AAGTAAGAAAGGAAAAGAAAAAGAATGAAAGCCAAACTAAAATATTTTAGTTTGTTAATACCAATGGTATTAACAAACTAAAATATTTTAGTTTGTTAATACCAATGGTATTAACAAATATCTTACCAAGAATTAATCTTGGAGAAAGAGAGCTAAGCTTATGAAAAATAAGAAAGTAATAATAAGCTTAGTGGGAGTCTTAATAATGTTATTACTTATAATAAGTGCCACCTATGCATATTTTAGTGTAACAATAACAGGTAATGGTAGTAAAACTATGATCACAGCAAATACCCCCAAGAAACATTCATTATCCGTAAGTACTCTATATGATGATATACATATTCATGTGGATAATGAAGATATGAAATTAGTAAATGCTGGAAGTTATTATGGAGCCGTAGATAAAGACAATAGATATGATAAAACAAAAGAAGAAGGAACTCATAACATAATCGAAGTATCATCTAAAGGAATGGAAAATATCAGATACAGTTGCAGTGGTGATATCAAAGTAACAATAAACATTGATGATGGTAGTATGGGAAGTGTGTTAGAAAAAGAAGATGTTCTTTTATACCTAAAAGGTTTAGGATTAGATGAAACACTAGACTTAAGTACCTTAAAAATGAATAATACCAAAATATATACAACTACATTTGAGATAGATGGAGATAGTAGTGATTATTTAAGAGCCATAGTAGAATTAATAAATAAAGAAAGTTATCAAAATTACATAGTTGATAAAATGTTAAATGTAAGTATTGAAGCTGAGAATATGGTCTGTCATGAAAATGGAACCTATAAATACTTAGTTAAATTAAATAAATCAGTAAAAGAAATACAAAATGGTAAAGAATCATCAAAAACAGTTTCAATATTTTATGATGACGAAGGAATGTATCAAAAAATCCAAAATATTTATTTAGTAGATTATATAAACACCTCAAACGCTATCAAGACCTGGGAATTAGGAGATACCTCTAAAGGAACTAAGTTAGATGAAGTAATGGGGTGGTTAGAAGAAACACCGGGTATAGAAGATAGTTATGATTTATATATAGGATCAGAAGGCCCAATGCGCGCACCAAAAAATATGAATCATGCTTTCACACAATTTACTAATTTAAAAAAGATAGCAGGTGATGCCTTAGATACTAGCGAAGTAACAACTATGTATGGTTCATTTCTTGGCGATACTAATTTAATTGATATCAGTGCATTGGCTAGTTGGAATACCCAAAATGTTAGTACAATGCATGATTTATTTGATTCCTGCAGAAGTTTAGTTGACATTAGTGCTTTAGCCAATTGGAGCAACAAAAAATTAACTGATATGGTAGATATATTATATACAACAGCTATTAATGATTTGACACCATTAAAAAATTGGGATGTTTCAAAAATATCTAATTTTGATAGTTTATTTGCAAATACTTCTGTAAGTAATCTATCACCAATAAAAAATTGGGATGTCTCACATGTAACCAATATGCCTAGTACGTTTGCCAATACCCCAATCAGTGATTTAAGCCCACTAGCTAATTGGGATGTCTCACATGTAACCAATATGGGAGGTATGTTTTATAATACTAAAATAAGTGATATAACAGCACTAAGTAGTTGGAATATTACAAGTGTCACAAATGTGTCTGGAATGTTTCAAAATACCAAAGTAATTGATTTAAATCCAATATCAAATTGGAAAATATCTAGTGTTACAAATATGACTAATATGTTTAATAATACTCCAATAAGTGATTTAACCCCTTTAAGTAATTGGGACGTATCTTCAGTAACAAGTATGTCAGGAATGTTTTCTACATGTACAAATTTAGTTGATTTAAATCCGATAACCAATTGGCAACTATCTAGTGTAATTAATATGAATTATATGTTTAGTAGAACTAGAATAAACAATTTAACCCCAATAAGTGGTTGGGATATTTCTCATATAACAGAGATTGTTGGCTTATTTTCGTATACCCCAGTAAATGATTTAACGCCCCTAGCCAATTGGGATATTAAAAATATAACAAATGTATCTGAATTATTCTATGATTGTGAATATTTAAATGATTTAAGTTCCTTAAAAGATTGGCAAATGTCTAGTATGACTAATATGTATCGGATGTTTGCTTATACTGGAATTACTGATTTAAGTCCAATAAGCAATTGGAATGTCTCAAATGTAACAAATATGAAAGAGTTATTTTCTGGTTGTGAAAATTTAATCAATTTAAATGGTTTAGAAAAATGGCAAACTAAAAATGTTATTAATATGGGAGGAATGTTTTCTTGGTGTGATAATTTAATCGATGTCAATGCAATAACTAATTGGGATGTCTCCAATGTAACAGTAATGGGCGCTAGTTATTCTACTGGAAAAGGTATGTTTCAAGGCTGTATAAATTTAACAGAATTAAATTTAAGTAAATGGAATGTACCAAATTTAATAGACATTTCAAGAATGTTTGCTGATTGTAGAAAATTAACTGAGTTACAATTACCAAGTGCACCTTATAATAATATTAAAGATATAACTAAATATGGAGCTATATTTGGAGGAAATGGTGCCCATTGGGATGGTTATCCTTTAACAACTAGTACAGTGTCAACAAAAATTACCATAACTGTTGAATCACAAGATCAAATTGAATGGGTAAGAACAAGATTAAATGAAGCTATAGGTGAAGGTAATGGTACTGTATTATTAAAGTCACAATAACATATAACATAAATAATAGATGAAATTAAGTAATCTATTATTTTTTTATCAAATAATCATTAATACCATATTTTTCTTTTTGCGTATCAAAAAATAAATCATAATGCGGTGCTTTAAACGTCAGAATAGCCATAACTACATAAGTTATAATAATAAGAATAATGGCAATAATTTTTTGATAAGGTATTTCTTTAAGTTTTAAAATTTTATAACCAATAAAATTAGTAATTAAAATAGCAATAAATAAAATAATAAAAGTAATAATCATATTTTCGCCGAAATTAAAATAAAATGGTAAATACATAATTAAATAAATTGGAATACACAATATTGCTTTTAAATAAGTAGTGATTAAAAAATTATTATGTTCAATATCAAATTTCTTTAAAATCAAATATTCAATTATCCCATAAATAAGAAAAGTAGTATAAAGCATTTTCATATGTTCCCAAATACTTTCATTAACTGGAAAAAAGATAGCAAATAAATTATTAGGAAGTAAATCATATACAAAATGAGTTAAAAAACATAAAAGAAATACTAAAATTGAATTTATAAAAATCATTTTTTTTAAGTTCATAATCTGCTCACCTAATAATAATATATATCAAATATGAAAAAATATACTTTAAGGAAATATTGTGCTATAATCTTTTTTGAAACGGTGATAGTTATGGAAAGATATCAAGAAATTGAAAGAAGTATTATTAAAAAATTTAGAAAAGAAATCTGGCGTAATTTTACCAAAGCCGTAACTGATTATGAGCTGATTAAAGAAAATGATAAAATTATGGTATGTATAAGTGGTGGTAAAGATTCATTTTTACTTGCTAAATGTATTCAAGAATTACAAAGACATGGCAAAGTTAAATTTGAAGCTTGTTATGTTTCTATGGATCCGGGATATAATGAAATAAATCGAAAAAAGATTCTCGAAAATGCTCAAATTTTAAATATTCCTTTAGAAACATTTAAAACCGAAATTTTTACAGTAGCTAGAGAACTTAATAATAATTATCCATGTTATTTGTGCGCTAGAATGCGAAGAGGTTATTTATATGGCAAAGCTGAAGAACTAGGTTGTAATAAAATAGCTCTTGGTCATCATTTTGATGATGTAATTGAAACAACACTTTTATCAATGTTTTATGGGGCTGAAATAAAAACAATGCTTCCAAAACTTCATAGTGATAACTTTAAAGGTTTAGAATTAATTAGACCTCTCTATTTAGTTAAAGAGTATTCAATAAGAGCTTGGCAAAAGTATAATGCATTAGAATTTATCAATTGTGCTTGTCCTTTAACCGAAAATTGTGTAATAAATCCCGAAACCATTGAAGATGATGGTGAAATAGGAAGACGAATGGCAATGAAAATATTAATTCGCAAATTACGCAAAGAAGGAAAAAATATTGATAATAATATTTTTACAGCTTTAAACAATATTAATATGAATTGTATTTTAGGTTATAAAAAAGATGGTAAATATACTAGCTTCCTAGATGAATATGATGATGTAAAGAAAATGTAAATAAAAATATTAAATATTTAAAGTAACTTAGCTGTAACTTTTGGCATAGTAAAATAGCTATATCTAAGTAAAAAAACTCTTAGTTTACAAAATGCAACTAAAAGTATCTAGTAATCTTGAAAAAGATGTTATATACTAGGTTTGAAAAAGGGGTTTAAAGAAGTAGAAATGGAAAAGAAGTAAGATGTACAGTGTAGGAGATTATTTACAAAATGCTAGTAACAAATATAAAGATAAAATAGCTATAATTGAAGAAAATAAAAAAATTACTTATGAAGATTTTAATAAATATAGTTCTATAATAGGTTCTTATATTGGTGAAAAAATATTTAATGAACCTGTAATAGTTTTTATGGATAAAGGAATTGATGCCTTAATAACCTTTTTTGGCATTATTTATGCTGGTTGTTATTATAGTTTAATTAATCCTGAATTACCGGAAGTCCGTATTAATAATATAAAAAATACATTTAAAGCTTCGTTAGTTATTACTAATCAAAAATATTATGCTTTAGCTCAAAAATATTTTAAAGATTTAGATATTAAAATGGTTGAAGATTTAAAGAAGGGCCAAATTAAAGAAGATGTGCTTCACCATGCTCATGAAAAACATCTTGACACTGATCCTTTATATGTTAATTTTACTTCCGGTTCAACGGGTATTCCGAAAGGCGTAGTTATAGCACATCGGTCTGTAATAGATTTTATTGATGTGTTTACTAAAATTTTTCATTTTACCAGTAAAGATATTATCGGTAATCAAGCTCCTTTTGATTTTGATGTTTCGGTTAAAGATATTTTTTCTAGTATTAAAGTTGGAGCTACCTTAGTCATTATTCCCAAAGAATATTTTTCTAGTCCAGCTAAACTGCTTGATTACATCTGTGATAACCAAGTAACAACCCTTACTTGGGCAGTTTCCGCTTTATGTTTAATAACAACTTTTCATGGTCTATCTTACAAAGTGCCAAAAAGTGTTAAAAAAGTTTTATTTAGTGGCGAAGTAATGCCTTTAAAACATTTAAAGATGTGGATGGAAAAATTACCAAAGGCTATGTTTGTCAATTTATATGGCCCGACTGAAATAACTTGTAATTGTCTATATCATATTATTGATCGAAAACGTATTTATGAAAAAATCCCAGTCGGCATTCCTTTTCCTAATGAACGAGTTATTCTTTTAAATGAAAAGGATGAATTAATTGATCAACCTTCAAAAGTCGGCGAAATTTGTGTGGTAGGAACGTCTTTAGGATTAGGTTATTATTATAATAAAGAACAAACCAATAAACATTTTTGTCAAAATCCTTTAAATCCCAACTATTTAGAAATGATTTATCGTACTGGTGATTTAGGATTTTATAATGATTGTGGAGAAATAGTTTTTAATGGTCGCAAAGATTTTCAAATAAAATATTTAGGTCATCGTATTGAATTAGAAGAAATAGAAAAAGCTATTATGGATATCGCCGGCATTTCCAGAAGCTGTTGTATATTTGATTCTGCGAAAGAAAAATTATATGGCTATTATGTTGGTAATATTGAAAAAAGTGAATTACAAAGTAAATTAAAAGCCATCTTACCAATCTATATGATTCCAACTAAACTTATAAGAGTGAAAGAATTTCCTTTAACGAAAAATGGCAAAATAGATCGTGCGGCCTTAAAGGAATTAAAAGAGGTAACTTATGTCTAAAATAAATGATATAATTAAAGAATATGGAACGCCAACTTATGTTTTTGATGGTGATATTTTAAGAAAACGAGTTTTATATTTGCAAGAAAAATTAAAATATGATTTAGTTTATGCTGTCAAAGCTAATACATTTATTCCAAAAATTATTGAAGATTTAGTAGCTCGTTATGAAATATGTAGCCCTGGTGAATTTACCATTTGTAGTGATTTAAGAATTAATCAAAATCAAATGGTTATTTCCGGAGTTTATAAAGATTATAATTCAATCTTTATGATGATGCATGATTATCCAAATATTTTAAGATATACTATTGAATCTTTTAATCAATATGAATTATTAAAAAAGTTAGCTCTAGAATTAAATAGACCAATTCATCTTTTACTAAGAGTCACAAATGGCAACCAGTTTGGAATTACGGAAAAAGAAGTCTTTGAAATAATCAAGCATAATGATAGTGATTTAATTATTATTGATGGTCTTGAATATTTTACAGGAACTCAAAAACATTCGTTAACAAAGATTGAAAAAGAAATTAATTATTTAAATGATTTAATTAAAAAAATTAAAACCGAAGCTAATTTTACAATAAAGGAAGTAGAATATGGCCCAGGTTTACCGGTATTTTATTATCAAGATGAAGAATTTTTGGAAGATGAATTTCTAAATAACATTAAAAATTTATTAGATACTTTAAATGTCTCTAAAGTAACAATTGAAATAGGGCGCAGTATTGCTGCTTCTTGTGGCTCTTATTTAACTAAAGTAGTGGATTTAAAAACTAATAAAAATGGTAATTTTGCTATCTTAGATGGAGGAATTAATCATTTAGTATATTATGGCCAAACCATGGGAATGAAAATACCTTATTATGAAATTTATCCAATTAAAGATACTAAAGAAAGATTAGATTATCATTTATGCGGTTCTTTATGTACTATTAATGATTTTCTAGTTAAAAATATAGAAACTCGGCCCCTGCAACTAGATGATGTCTTTGTCTTTCAAAAAGTAGGAGCCTATTCCGTAACTGAAGGTATTTCCTTATTTTTAAGTCGTGATTTACCGAAAGTTGTTTTAATTAAAAATGCGAAAGTTTACTTAGTTCGTGATAAAATAAAAACCAGTGAATTTAATTTTCCCAAAAATGTGAAGGAGTGATAAAAATGGAAAAATTATTAGAAATTTTAAAGGAATTAGAACCAGATGTAGATTATGATACATGTGAAAATTTAGTTGATGGTCGCTATTTTGATTCATTAACCATCTTAACTTTAATCAGTGAAATAGAGGATAACTTTGATGTTGAAATTCCTACTGTTGAGATAATCCCCGAAAACTTTAATTCAGCTCAAAAAATTTGGAATTTAATTACTAAATTACAAGAGGAAGACTAATGAATTATTTTAATATTATATATGGATTTTTATTTTTACCCATTGTAATAATTCTATATAATATAATGCCCAAGAAAATAAGACCAATAATATTATTAATAGCTAGTTATGTATTTTATTTTCTAATTAGTAAGAAGTTAATTATTTTTATAATACTTTCATCATTATCAATTTATTTAGCTACTATTTTAATGCAAAAAATGACTAAAGAAAAAAATGAAAGTATGCAAAATGCTAGTAAAGAAGAAAGAAAAATAATTAAAGAAAAGTATAAAAGAAAAAAGAAAATTATTCTTATTATAACTATTATTTTTAATTTTGCTTTTTTATTTTACTTTAAATATTTAAATTTCTTTAAACATCTATTGCAAGATTTATTTAAAATTACTGGTAATTTAAAAATAGTTAAGCATCTAGCTCCGATAGGAATAAGTTTTTATACATTACAAGCTATCTCTTATGTAATAGATGTCTATAATGAAAAAATTGAAGCTACTCCTAATATTGGCAAAGTATTTTTGTATTTAAGTTTTTTCCCAACTATTATGGAAGGACCTATAACTCGTTTTAGTGATGTTAATGATACCATATACGAAGGCAATAAAGTAACTTATCATAATTTTTGCTTTGGTTATCAAAGAATATTATGGGGCTTTTTTAAAAAATATATTATTGCTGATCGTTTAAATATTTTTGTGAAATTAACTTTTAATAATTATTTCAATTATTCTGGTTTAACTGTAGCATTAGGCATAATCTTTTATACAATATTACTTTATATGGAATTTTCTGGAACAATGGATGTTGTTATTGGTAGTAGTGAAATATTTGGAATTAATATTCCTGAGAATTTTCGTCAACCATTTTTTTCTAAAAATATTTCTGAATTTTGGTCAAGATGGCATATTACTTTAGGATTATGGTTTAAAAATTATATTTTTTATCCTGTATCTTTATCTAAACCTGTTAAAAAGATTACTACTTTTGTTAAAGAAAAATTAGGTAGTCGCATATCATCTTTAGTTATGGGTGGTATATCTTTATTTGTAGTCTGGTTTTTAAATGGATTATGGCATGGAGCTGGCTATACTTTTCTATTCTTTGGGATGTATCATTTCTTTTTAATTATCACTGGGAATATTTTAGAACCCTTAATAATTAAAATTTGTGATAAATTAAAAATAAATAGACAAAATCCTTTCTACAAAGGATTCCAAATATTTAAAACAACTATTTTAATTTTTCTTGGTGAATTATTCTTTAGAGCTAATAGTATCAAAGACGCTTTCTTAATGTTAAAAAGAATCATAACACATTTTAATTTAAATACTTTTAGAGGGGAAATATTTACTTTAGGCTTAGATATTAAAGACTTTTTAGTTATATTAATTGCACTCCTAATTGTCTTAATTATAAGTATTTTAAAAGAAAAAGGTATTAATATTCGAAAAGAAATCAGTACTCAAAATATTGTCATCCGTTTTGCTTTATATTATGCTTTAATAATTGGAATTATTGTTTTTGGGGCTTATGGACCGGGTTATGCTCCCGTTGATCCCATTTATGCAGATTTTTAGGTGAGAAAATGAAAAATGTCATTAAAAGTATTATTTTTGTTATTATATTATTTTTCTTAATTGAAGGAATTACTTACTTTTTAATTCCCCATCAAAATATTAAAAAATATGGAGTTTTAAAAACTAGTTTATATGAAATTCTTAGTGAAGAAGAAAATACTATTGATTCCTTATTTATTGGTGATAGTTTAATTTATTCGGCAGTTTCCCCAATGGAAGTATGGCATAATTATGGTTATACTATGTTTGTAGAAGCTAGTGCTGCCCAGTTAATTAATGATTCTTATAAATATTTAGAAGTAGGTATTGAAAGTCAACATCCCCAAATTGTCTTTTTCGAAGCCAATGTTTTGTATCGAAATCCGAAAAATAAAGCTTGGTACTTTGATTTATATAGTAAAATGGAGTCCTCTGTTCCTATTCTTAAATATCATAACAATTGGAAGAAAGTCATGTTTAAGTTTTTAAATAATAATGATAGTTTTAAAAATATTAATGTTTACAAAGGCTATAAATATGTAACTAAAGTTCAGTCAGCTCAAATAAAAGATTATATGCATGTTACTACTAAAGCCAAAAAATTACCAGCTGGTAATGAAGAAATATTTCAAAAAATGCTAAAACTATGTGAAAAAGAAAATGTAGAATTAGTATTAGTTAGTACTCCTAATATGCGTAGTTGGAATTATAGTAAACATTTAGGAATTACCAATTTAGCTCAAAAATATAATATAGAATTTATTGATTTAAACATTCATAATCCATTAAATATTGATTGGCACCAAGAAACTAAAGATATGGGTGATCATCTCAATCATTTAGGAGCTATTAAAGTATCTAATTTTTTAGGCCAATATTTACAAGAAACTAATTTATTAATTGATCATCGTGGTGATCAAAAATATGCATCTTGGGATGAAAGTTATAAAATATATAAAAATAATTTAGAAGAAATTATCGGTTAAATGTTAGAGGCAACTTTAACCTTTTTTCATGAGTTTAATTTTAATTAATTATGTGGTATAATCTTTGGCGTAGGTGGTTTTATGTTAGAACTTAATAATCTTAATTTAAAAGTCGATGACTTAGTTTTATTTACAAACCTCAATTTAAAAATAAATCAAGGTGAAATCCATGTTTTAATGGGAAGAAATGGTGTAGGTAAGAGTAGTATTGCCAAAATGTTAATGGGGGATCCTAATTATCAAGTAACGGGAGAAATTAAATATAATGGCGAAGTTATCAACAATTTAAATACTTATGAACGAGCTTTAAGAGGCATTTATTTAATTAATCAAGCTCCTATAGCAATTGAAGGTGTTACTAATGCCGAGATGTTAAGAGTAGCTTTAACTTCTAAAACTAATGAACCCATTGATATTTTTGCTTTTAATAAAGAATTAGAAAAAATTTGTCAAGAATTAGATTTAGATAAAAGTTTTATTCATCGGGAAATTAATGTTGGTTGTTCTGGTGGGGAACGAAAAAAAATCGAACTTTTACATATGTGGCTGCTTAAACCATCATTAGTTATCTTAGATGAAATCGATTCTGGATTAGATGTTGATGCTTTAAAAACTGTTGCTACTTCTCTAAAAAAATATTTTAACGAATATCATCCTGCTTTTTTAATTATTACTCATAACGATACTTTAATTAGTCATTTTAGTGATTGCTATGTCCATTTACTTGGTAATCAAAAAATTCTTAAATCTGGCAAAATGGACTTAGCTCAAGAAATTTTACAAAATGGTTTTAAAAAAAATACAAATGTATCTGATACATTTGTTATAAGAAAGAATTAAGATTATGAATAAATTATTAGTAAGTGATATTATTGATTTAAGTAGTGGTTCTTATGATTTAAAAGTAACTAAAGATAATTTAAAAATAAATGTTTCTGGCGATGTTATAATCCATTTTCTAAATGAAGATTTAAAAAGTTTAGATATTATATTAAATGATAATAGTAGTTTATTTGTTTACTATTTTCTAAAATTAAAAGCAATTAATTGTCAAATAAATATTTATCAAAATAATAGTAGTCATCTCGAATTTAATATTTCTTCATTAAATAATGAAAACAATAACTTAGTAATTAATAATTATATTAATGGTAATAATAATACTTCAAATATAAGAGTAAGAAGTATAAGTAATAAAGATTTAAGTAAAATAGTAATAAATGCCCAAATAAGTAAGAATACTACGGGTAATATCGCTTTAGAAGATTTAAAAGGAATTAATAATGGTGGCTTAATTCATATTGAACCGAATATTGTCGCAGAATCTAATGAAGTCGTAGCCAATCATTTAACTACTATTGGTAGTTTGAATGAAACCGAATTAAATTATTTAATGAGTAAGGGAATTAAAAAAGAAGAGGGAAAAAAATTATTATTACATAGCTTTATTTATAGTAATATGGATGATTATATCAAAACAGTAGGAGGTGAATAAATGCATAGAGAAGATTTTCCAATGCTTAAAAGTGATATTATCTATTTGGATAATGGAGCTACAAGTTTAAAACCACAATGTGTTATTGCTAAAC
This sequence comes from uncultured Bacilli bacterium, assembly GCA_947626655.1. Classification (GTDB taxonomy): domain Bacteria; phylum Bacillota_I; class Bacilli_A; order RF39; family UBA660; genus SIG200. Next base: position 5,866 of record CANQTA010000029.1, on the reverse strand, counting down.
AAGTTGATTATTATGAAAATTATAGTGCTAATGCGCATCGAGGAGATTATGATATTTCTTATAAAGTTGATTTAGAATATGAAAATGTTCGTGATTTAGTTAAAGAATTTATTGGAGCTAAGCGCAAAGAAGAAATAGTTTTTACTTCTGGAACCACTGATAGTCTCAATTTAATAGTTAATGGCTTTTTTAGTAATTTACTAGAAGCAGGGGATGAAATTTTAATTACGAAAACTGAGCACGCTTCGAATGTTATGCCTTGGTTTCGAATTGCGGGAGAAACTGGTGCCGTAATTAAATATATTCCTTTAGATGATAATTATTTTGTTACTATGGAAAATGTCAAAAAAGCTATTACTCCTAAGACTAAAGTTATTAGTTTAGCAGAAATTACTAATGTAATCGGTGATATTAGACCAATTAAAGAAATTACTACTTATGCCCATGAACGAGATATTTTTGTGGTAGTAGATGGGGCTCAAAGTATTCCCCATTTAAAGACTAATGTTAGTGATACTGATATTGATTTTTTAGCATTTTCTGCTCATAAAATGTTAGGACCCACTGGTGTAGGCGTCTTATATGCCAAATATGAATTGATGCAAAATATTGAACCTGTCAATTTAGGGGGAGGAATGAACGAATCTTTTGATTCTCCAGATAAAATGGTTTTAAAAGAAATACCTGCGAGGTTAGAAGCTGGAACTCCCAATATTGCCGGTGTCATTGGTTTAGGTGAAGCTATTCGCTATATAAATAAAATTGGCATGGATGAAATAAGTAAATATGAAAAAAATTTAAGAAGTTATTTAATTGAAAAATTAGTAAAAATTCCTCATATTGATATATTAAATTTAGAAGCTGACAGTGGTATTGTAGCTTTTAATGTTGATGGCATTTTTTCAGAAGATGTTGCTTACTATCTAAATAAATATGGTATTTGTGTGCGAGCTGGTAATCACTGTGCTAAACTTACTAAAGATGTAGTCGGAGTTACTAATTCGGTACGCGTTAGCTTATATTTTTATAATACAGAAACTGAAATTGATAATTTAGTAGAACTACTAAAGGATAAAGATAAAATATTGAAGGAGATGTTTTAAATGGATGCCGAAATAAAAAGAGAAATATTATTAGAAAATTCCCAAAATCCCTTTCATAAAGAAGAAATAAATGATGCAAAATATATAAAAGTAAATAGTAATAATCCCAATTGTATCGATAATATAGATCTTAATATTTTAATTGAAGATGGTAAAATAAAAGATATTAAATTTATAGGCGAGGCTTGTGCTATTTCAACTGCTTCAACATCTATTATGATTAAGAATTTAATTGGTAAAACAATTGCCGAAGCTAAAACTTATATCAATAATTTTTCTAATATGTGTAATGAAGAAGCTTATACTGAAGATAATTTAAATGAAGCTTTAGCCTTTCAAGATATTTATAAACAAAATAACCGTAAAAATTGCGCTTTGCTTCCATATAAAGGAATAATTAAAGCTCTAGAGGAATATGAAAAATAATAAGTTAACCATAATTCTCATTTTAATTATTATTCTCTTACTTAGTTATATTGTTTATGATAAATTTTTTAATCAAAGCAAAGTCAATGCTGAGGCAAACGTAGATAACGAAATTACTTTAGTCCAAAATTTAAATTTAGAATATCTTAGTTTTTATTTAACTAGTGATGGTTATGTTTATTTAAAACCAATTAATGAAGAAGAAATAAAAAATATCTCTGGTGGTAAAAATTTAAAAGAAAGGTTATCTACTTTATATAAAAGATCTTTCTATTATGATTTATTTATTGATAATAATCGTTTAAAAGGCTATCGAATTAAATTAGATAGTAAAATAAAAAAGCTAGTAAAAATGGAAAAATATGATAATATTTATATTATTTTTATTAAAGAAAATAATACTATTGCTTTATTTAATTATGATGAATATTATAATTTATTATATACTAATGTTGAAGATAATTATCATAATTATCAAAATGTTCAAGATATTAAAGATAATAAAATTATTTATTTAGATGGTCACATGGAAGACATTATGATAGAGGAGTAAAGAAATTTACTTCTTTTTTAAATATCAGATATATGTTATAATAAAAAAGTGAATAGAAGGTCCGGTTATGATTAAAAATAATAAATTAACAACAATTTTAATTTTATTATTAATTATTTGTCTTGTTTTAGGAATTTTGTTATTTGTCATCAATTATATTAAAATTGATAATCATAAAATACTGACCTTTTTTTCCTTGCTTTTGTGTTTAATCGCTTTTATAAATGCTCTTATCCTATTTTATCTAAGCATAAAAGAAGAATAATTTACACTAAATATGTTGAATAATAAATAATTATTTATTATAATTAAAACAAGATATACATAGTAAGAAGTATATATGAGTAGGAAAGGAAAAGAAAAAAGAGATGAAATCCAAACTAAAATATTTTAGTTTGTTAATACCAATGGTATTAACAAACTAAAATATTTTAGTTTGTTAATACCATTGGTATTAACAAATATCTTACCAAGATTAATTCTTGAAGAAAGAGAGCTAAGCTTATGAAAAATAGAAAAGTAATAATAAGCTTAGTAGGAGTCTTAATAATGTTACTGTTAATAATAAGTGCGACCTATGCTTACTTTAGCGTAACAGTAAGTGGTAACGGTAGTAAAACTATGATAACAGCAAATACGCCAAAGAAACATTCATTATCAGTAAGTACTTTATATGATGATATACATATTCATGTTGATAATGAAGATATGAAATTAGCAAATGTAGGAAGTTATTATGGAGCAGTAGATAAAGACAATCGATATGAAACTGATTTAACAACAGGTACTCATCAAATAATTGAAGTATCATCTAAAGGTATGGAAAACATCAGATATAGTTGTAGTGGTGATATCAAGGTAACTTTAAATATCGATAATGATAGTATGGGCAGTGTCTTAGAAAGAGAAGATGTTCTTTTATATTTAAAAGGCTTAGGATTAGATGAAACACTAGACTTAAGTACATTAAAAATAAATAACACTAAAATATATAACACAAGTTTTGAAATAGATGGAGATAGTAGTGATTATCTAAGTGCCATAGTAGAATTAATAAATAAAGAAAGTTATCAAAACTACATAGCTAATAAAATGCTAAATGTAAGTATTGAAGCCGAGAATATGGTATGTCATGAAAATGGAACTTATAAATATATGGTCACCTTAAATAAAAGTGTAAAAGAAATACAAAATGATAAAGAAACAGGTAAATGGGTATCACTATTTTATGATGAAGAAGGTATGTATCAAAAAATTCAAAACATTTATTTAGTAGATTACATCGACACTTCCAAAGCCACCAAAACGTGGGAATTAGGAGATACAGATAGAGGAACCAAGTTAGATGAAGTAATGGGATGGTTAGAGACAACACCAGATACAGAAGACAGTTATGATTTATATATTGGAGCAGATGGACCAATGCGAGCCGCCAAAAATATGAGTAGAGCCTTTCAAGATTTTACTAATTTGAAGAAAATATCTGGTAATGCCTTAGATACCAGTGAAGTAACCAATATGGCATATATATTTTATCAAAATACAAATTTAACCGATATAAGCGCTCTTGCAAATTGGGATATTTCTAATGTAAATGATTTGACAGGTTTGTTTTATAGAAATAGTAATTTATTAGATATAACTCCCCTAAAAGATTGGAATTTGTCAAATGTAAATTCCCTAAGTGGAATGTTTAAAGAATGTAGCAATTTAATAGATATAACCCCATTAACTAATTGGAATGTATCTCATATAACCAATATGAATGAAATTTTTTATTATACTAAATTAAGCGATTTAACCCCTTTAGCTAATTGGAATCTTTCAAAAGTAATCTATATAAATAGTATGTTTGAAAGTACATTAATAAGTGATTTAACACCTATTAGTAAATGGAATGTATCTAAAGTTATTACTATGAATAGTTTATTTAAATCTTGTAAAAATTTAGTAGATTTAACTCCGTTAAGTAACTGGAATGTGTCAAATGTAACTGAAATGAGTAGTGTTTTCCAATATACTTCACTATATAATTTAATGCCACTTTCTAATTGGGATGTTTCTCATGCAACAAATATGAATTCTATGTTTAATAATACCAAAATTAATGATTTAACACCACTAAAAGACTGGGATATATCAAATGTAACTAGTATGAATTCTATGTTTAGTTATACACAAATTAGTAATTTAAATGGAATAGAAAGTTGGAATATTGAAAAGTTAGCCAATATGGGAGGTATATTTTCATACTCTAATTTAAATAATATAGAAGCCATATCGAATTGGGATATTTCTCATGTAACAAGTATTGGTAGTATTTTTTATCATACTTCATTAAGTGATATAAGTCCTATAAAAAATTGGAATATATCAAGCGTAAAAGATATGGGAGGAATGATTGGACGTACTGCCGTAAATGATTTAACACCAATAAAAGATTGGGATGTATCAAAGGTAGAAAGTATTGCCACCTTATTTTATAATACATATGTTTCTGATTTGACTCCAATAGAAAACTGGGATGTTTCAAATATAACAAATATGGCTAGTTTATTTGGTGGTTCAAGTGTAACTGATTTAGCACCAATAGCCCATTGGGATGTATCAAATGTAACTAATATGGATTCTATGTTTGCAGGAACAAAAATAACAGATTTATCTCCTATAGCCAATTGGGATGTATCCAATGTAATATATATAGGGGGTAGAAATGCTAGTGGAAGTGGATTATTTCAAAATTGTACAAATTTAGAAAAAATAGATTTAAGTAACTGGAAAATGCCAAAATTAATAGGAGTATCAAAAATATTTGCAGGATGTACAAATTTGAAAGAAGTATATTTACCGCAAGCACCATTTAATACAATAAGTGATGAAACATATTTTGATGCATTTTTTGGTGGAAAAACATATTTTGATGCAAATTATATTACAGTTCCAAATAACATAAAAGTATATACTGAGTCATCACAAGTAGATTGGGTAAAAGCAAGACTCCAAGAAGCTTTAGGTGAAAACAACAATAGTACAGTTTTACCATATGAGTAATCTTTAAAATACAAAAATTATTGAAAAAGAAAATAAGTTTAAAACATCTATTAAAATAAAAAGAAAATAGATGTTTTATTATGTCTAATTATAGTAGAAATCTTGATTTGCAAATAAATAATGATTATAATTAAGATAAGATATACATAGTAAGAAGTATATATAAGTTAAGAAAGGAAAAGAAAAAGAAATGAAAGCCAAACTAAAATATTTTAGTTTGTTAATACCAATGGTATTAACAAACTAAAATATTTTAGTTTGTTAATACCAATGGTATTAACAAATATCTTACCAAGATTAATTCTTGGAGAAAGAGAGCTAAGCTTATGAAGAATAAGAAAGTAATAATAAGCTTAGTTGGAGTATTAATAATGTTACTACTAGTAATAAGTGCAACGTATGCTTATTTTAGTGTAACAATAACAGGTAATGGTAGTAAGACGATGATCACAGCAAATACTCCTAAAAAACACTCATTATCCGTAAGTACTCTATATGATGATATTCATATCCATGTTGATAATAGTGATATGAAACTAGCAAATGTCGGAAGTTATTATGGAGCTGTAAATGATAATCGATATGAGAAAGATTTATCTGCTGGTACTCATCAAATAATAGAAGTATCATCTAAGGGTATGGAAAATATCAGATACAGTTGTAGTGGGGATATTAAAGTAATCTTAAACATTGATAATGGAAGTATGGGAAGTGTGTTAGAAAAAGAAGATGT
>CANQTA010000028.1 GCA_947626655.1 uncultured Bacilli bacterium | reverse complement strand
TATAAAATAAATTTTGTTCAAGTTTTCATGACTATGTGTGCCTTGAACGAAGTGAAAGGAATGTGAGGTTAAAATGAGAAGAAATCGAACAGATTTACTTATTATAATAATATTAATGTTAACTTTTCAACAATTGATTGTTACATTAAAAATGCTAACCCTAATGGATTAGCTCACCAAATATGGTAGTGCTACTTCATTCGCACTTCCTATATATATTTTAACAATAAATTTATATTAGAACAAGTTTTTTTGATAAATTTAAAAAAATTATGAAGAAGAATTTACATTAAATATGTTGAAATAAAAACAAATAATTATTATAATTAAAGCAAGATATACATAGTAAGAAGTATATGTAAGTAAGAAAGGAAAAGAAAAAGAGATGAAAGCCAAACTAAAATATTTTAGTTTGTTAATACCAATGGTATTAACAAACTAAAATATTTTAGTTTGTTAATACCAATGGTATTAACAAATATCTTACCAAGATTAATTCTTGGAGAAAGAGAGCTAAGCTTATGAAAGATAAGAAAATAATAATAAGCTTAGTAGGAATACTCATAATGTTACTCTTAATAATAAGTGCAACATATGCCTATTTTAGTGTAACAGTAACAGGTAATGGTAGTAAAACGATGATCACAGCGAATACGCCTAAGAAACATTCATTATCCGTAAGCACTTTATATGATGATATTCATATTCATGTGGATAATGAAGATATGAAATTAGCAAATGTAGGCAGTTATTATGGAGCAGTAGATAAAGACAATAGATATGAGAAAACAAAAGAAGAAGGAGCCCATAATATAATTGAAGTATCATCAAGAGGTATGGAAAATATCAGATATAGTTGTAGTGGAGATATTAAAGTAACTTTAAACATCGATAATGGAAGTATGGGAAGTGTTTTAGAAAAAGAAGATGTACTTTTATATTTAAAAGGCTTAGGTTTAGATGAAACTCTAGATTTAAGTATCTTAAAAATAAATAATACTAAAATGTATAACACAAGCTTTGAGATAGATGGGGATAGTAGTGATTATTTAAGTGCCATAGTAGAATTAATTAATAAAGAAAGTTATCAAAATTATATAGCTAATAAAATGTTAAATGTAAGTATTGAAGCTGATAATATGGTATGTCGAGAAAATGGAACCTATAAATACTTAGTTAAGTTAAATAAGAATATAAAAGAAAAACAAAATGGAAAGGAAACATCAAAAACAGTATCAATATTTTATGATGACGAAGGAATATATCAAAAGATACAAAATATATATTTAGTAGATTACATAAACACATCAAAAGCAATTAAAACATGGGAATTAGGAGATACCGAAAGAGGAACCAAGTTAGATGAAGTACTGGGCTGGTTAAAAGCAACCCCAGATATAGAAGATAGTTATGATTTGTATATCGGAGCAAATGGACCAATGCAAGCACCAAAAGATATGAGTTATGCTTTTTATAACTTTATTAATTTAAAAAAGATAACTGGTGATGTTTTAGATACTAGTGAAGTAACAAATATGTCATATTTATTTAGACAAAACACAAATTTAACAGATATAAGTGCCTTAAGTAATTGGGATGTGTCTAAAGTTACTAATATGTCTTATTTGTTTTCTGAATCTGGAATTAGTGATTTAAACCCATTATTGCGTTGGAATACTAAAAATGTAACTAGAATGGATTCTACTTTTAGTAGTTGCAGGAATTTGAATGATTTAACATCTTTAATTAATTGGAGTACATCTAATGTAACCACGTTTAATGAAATGTTTAATTATACTAAAATATCTGATTTAGGCCCGTTGACTAATTGGGATGTTTCGAAAGCAACCAGTATACGATGGATGTTTAGAGATACTTTAATTGATGATTTAACATCTATAAGCAACTGGGATGTTTCACATGTGCAAAGAATGGATGCGACATTTTCTATTACGGATATAATTGATTTAACACCGCTAAAAGATTGTGATGTTTCAAGGGTAATTAATATGGGAAATTTGTTTTATAGTTGCAAAAAATTAACTAATTTAATACCAATAGCAAATTGGGATGTATCTTCAGTAACTGATATGCAAAGTATGTTTCAGAATTCTTCAATAAATGATTTAACACCGTTAAAAGATTGGGATGTTTCAAGTGTTAAAACTACATCACAAATGTTTAGAGATACTTTAGTTAAAGATTTATCTCCATTGAGTGGTTGGAACGTCTCAAAAGTAACGAGTATGAGTATGATGTTTTTTAATAGTACTTCAATAAACGATATAATACCCCTAAAAGATTGGAATGTCTCAAATGTAACAAATATTAAAGAAATGTTTTATGGAACTAAGTTAATTGATTTAAGTCCAATATCAGATTGGAATACAAGTAATGTTACCAATATGGCTGGTGTATTTAGTGGCACACTAATAAGTGATCTAACTCCAATAAAAAATTGGCAAACTTCTAAGGTAACAACTCTTGCTACTATGTTTTCAGGAACTAAGTTAACTGATTTAACTCCGATATCTGATTGGAATACAAGTAGTGTTACAAGTATGTCAGGATTATTTGCTAGTACATTAATAAGTGATTTAGGTCCAATAGCCAATTGGGATGTGTCAAATGTAACTGGTATGTCATATATGTTTAAAAATTGTAAAAATTTAACTGATATAAGTCCCATAACAGGTTGGGATGTATCCAAAGTAACTGGCTTAGGAGATTGGTATTCTGGTGGAATGTTTCAAGGATGTACAGGGTTGGAAAAAGTCGATTTAAGTAACTGGAAAGTATCAAAATTAGAAACACTTTTTCTAATGTTTGGAGGATGTACGAAATTATCTGAATTAAAATTGCCAAAGGCATTGTATAATAATATAAAGGAACTATCTAAATATCAAGCAATGTTTGGTGGTAAAGCAGATGGTTATTATGGTGGTGTGAAAGGAACATTTCCTACTGTTTCACCAAATATAACTGTATATACAGAATCATCGCAAGTAGATTGGGTCAAAGCAAGACTTCAAGAAGCTTTAGGGGAAAATAACAATAGTACAGTTCTAACTTATGAATAATAAAATTCAAGAAAGTATTTAAGAAATTAGATGCTTTCTTTTTCAATTAAATAAAAATAATGAATAAAAATTATTCATTAAATTTGACTGTGATATACATTTCTGATTCGTATAGTTCTTGAACAGCTCTAATAATATTATTGGCTTTTTCAGTATCGTGTTCTTTGGAAGCAACTGTAATACTTATAGAATTATCTTTAATTTTAACGAAAGCACTTAAATTGAATTTTTCTTTGATTAAATTTTTAATTTTGGTTTCTTCTGATTTAGTATTATTTAATTTTTGAATGTTGTCGTAGGCATTATTTTTTTCTTCAATGGTACTTTCAGTATCTAATAAGATATTTTGATATTCTTCCATTAAGGTTTGTTTTTCTTCATCATTTTCGACTTCTAAGGCCACTAGGACATCGGATTCATTTATTTCAATTACTTCTTTTACATTATTGGTATCTTCGGCTTTTAAAACACTTTCAACTTCATCATCAATACTCACGTAATAGATACCTAAAATGAGTATTAAAGAAAATAAAGTTACGAACCATAAATTTTGCTTATTAATCATGTCATTTCTCCTTAAACTTGCTAAATCTTATGAGATTTCGCACAAAAAAATGCATTTTTTTAAAAAACTTTATCTAAAAAAAAGGAAATTGGCCTTTAAGCGCAAATATATATAAGTAGAGGGAGGAAAAATATGAGAAATTTAAAACCGGTTTTTCAGAAAGATTTAAAAGACTGTGGTGTATGTTGTATGCAATGGATTATCATGTATTATGATGGTTATATTTCTTTAGAAAAATTAAGAGAAGATACTTATACAGATACCTCTGGTACTTCGGCATACCATATTATTAAAGCATTTCAAAAATGGGGCTTTGATTCAGAAGGAATATTGGAAAATAATATAGATGATGTGAATTTATATTTTCCCCTTATTGCGCACTTAAAACTTTCCAATGGGTTAGAACATTTCGTTGTAGTTAAAAAAGTTGTAAATAATATCGTATATTTAATGGATCCAGGTAATTTTTATAATAAATTAACAAAAGATGAATTTTCTAAACTATTCACTGGTCATATAGTCTTAATGCAACCACGAAATACCGTAATTAAATTAGAAAAGGGCAAAACATTAGGAGATTTGTTTACTAATATTTTAAAAAAGGAAAAGTTTTTGATATTCCAAATGGTTACTACTAGTATTTTATGGACTTTTTTCTCTATTTCAGCAAGTTATTATTTAAAAATTGGTAGTAGTATTATAGGAATAGATTTAAGTTTATTAAAATATATAATTTTGGTCTTTCTAATTATTACTGTTTTAAAAATTGGTCTTTACTATATTAGAAGTTATTATGACAATCATCTTTCAACCAGCATTGATGCTTATCTTTATCCCGATTTTATTAAACATTTATTTAATCTCCCTCTAAAAAGCATTAAAAGCAGGACAACAGGAGAACTTGTGACAAGAATTAATGAAGTAGCTAGTTTAAAAAGTTTATTTAATGATATTTTTATTACTTGTTTTTTAGATTCTATTTTAATGTTAGCATCAATAGTTATACTATTTTTAATTAATGAACATCTTTGTTATATCTTGGTTATTTTCTTAATTATATATGTTATTTATAGTTATATTATAAGTAGAAAAATATATAAAAATGTTTTAGTAAATATTAATTATCAAACAGATTTTAATAGTTTAATTACAGAACATTTAGAAATAGCTGAGAGTATTAAGAATTTAAATATTACAAAGAAAATATTACAAAAAATAGAAAAGTGTTTAGCTAAGTATTTATATCATAATTATAAATTTGTAGCCTTTCTTAATATAACTAATTTAGGAAAAGATTTTCTTTTAGAAATATGCTTTTTTCTTATTAATTCATATGGGTTCTTTGGGGTTTATAATAATACACTTAGTATCGTCGATTTATTTACTTTTAATTTAATTTTGTCTTATTGTATAGAACCTGTGCGCAATATTATTGATTTGTTACCCAAATATAACTATATTAAGGCATCTTTTAGTAAAATTAATGAATTTATAAATATTGATGAAGAAGTAATAGAAGAGAAAAAGGAAAACTTAGATGGTGATATTGAATTTAAAGGTGTGAGTTATTCTTATAATAATTATGATTATATTTTAAAAAATTTAAATTTTATCATTAAAAAAGGGAGCCATATTCTTCTAAATGGTCCATCAGGTTCCGGAAAGAGTACAATTTGTAAATTGATTTATCAAAGTTTTCTTCCTAATATAGGAAAAATTCAAATTGGAGGAAGAAATATTTTAGATATAGATATTAGTACAATTAGGCAAAATATTTTGTATGTTTCGCAAGATGAAAATTTAGTTACGGGGACGATTAAAGAAAATATTACATGTGATCGTTTAATAGATGATGAAGAATTTCAAAAAATTTGTAATATTTGTGAAATTGAAAGTATTGTGGTGAAGAAAAAATTTCGCTATAATGCTTTAATTGAACCGCATTCTAAAAATTTATCGGGTGGCGAAAAACAACGAATTATTTTAGCAAGAGCTCTTTTAAAAAAAGCGAATATTATAATTTTAGATGAAGCTTTATCGGAAGTTGATGTAGAATTAGAAAGAAAAATTATTCACAATATTCGGCAAAATTATCGAGATAAGACAATAATTTATATATCACATAAGAATCAAAAAAATGAATTTAAAGATATATTAGAAATAGGAGATTTAAATGGATTACTTCAAAATTAATTATGATAAATTAAGACATTTACCAAGAATAAATTTTAAATTAATTTTAATATTATTGGTAATTAGTCTCTTTATAATAATTATGTTGGCAATGCATTTAACTTATCAAAAAAAATTAACTTGTTATGGAATTTATGAAGATGGAGTTTTAAAAATTGAAATAGAAGAAACACTCTCTGATATCGTTAAAAATAATAATTTATTAAAATTTCATCAAGAAAGATATGCTTATCAAGTTAGAAGTTTTGATGACTATGAGATTATAAATGATAAGATATATGCTAAATTAAGTTTAACTATTGATAAAGAAGTATTTGATAATGAAGCTGGTGAAGTTACTATATTATTAGGGAAAGAAAAAATTATTAAATACATTATAAAATTATTGAAGTAAAGGAGGTATAACATGCGGTTAAATAATGAAGAGTTATTAAATGTTGAAGGTGGAGGTTTTGGTTCCATTGGCTTTTTAACAGGACTAATTGTTGGAGTTGCGACATTTGTGATTGGGGTAATTGATGGTATTGTAAATCCTAATAAATGTCATTAAGAAAAATTAGAATAATAGAAAGGAGAAAAAATATGTTAAATAATGAAGAATTATTAATGATTAAAGGTGGCAGTATTACTGGAGCTTTAATAGATTCTGTAACTAAAATGATGGAAAAAATCTATGATTTAGGTCGAAGTCTTGGTTCTTCAATTAGAAGACTGGTTTCTGGTAAGACTTGTAAAATTTAATTAGTTGACAATTATTAACGTGATTTTAGCTTTTTTGGTTGTCAAATTCTAAGGTAAGTGCTATAATATGTCGTGTAAAGGAAGGGAGGGCGAATTTGTGACCAAGGTTGTAGTACAAAACGGCAATATTGATGGAGCTTTAAAAAAATTTAAAGTTAAAGTTGCTAGAAGCGGAGTCCCTTCAGAACTTAAGAAAAAGAAATTCCACATTAAACCGGGAGTTGAAAGAAGAATTAAAAAAGAAGAAGGCATAAAAAATTCTCATAAGAGAAATCATAATTAAGGAGGATTTTAATGTTTGAGAATATTAATAATGATTTAAAGGAAGCACTTAAAAGTGGTGATAAGTTTAAATTATCAGTTCTAAGAATGCTTAAAAGTGCTTTGCAATTAGAAACTATTAATAATAAATGTGAAGCAACAGATGAAGTAGTAATGACTGTTTTAAAAAGGCAAGTAAAGCAACGTAATGATTCTATTACCGAATACGAAAAGTTAGGTAAATTAGAAACGGCAGCTGATTTAAGGAAAGAAATTGCTATTATTAATGCTTATTTACCAGAAGAAGCTAGCACGGAAGAAATAATTAAAACAATTGATGAGGCATTTAATGAATTAAAACCTACTAGTATGAAAGATATGGGTAATATCATGAAATATATTACTAGTAAATTAAAAAATGCACCGATGGCTAAAGTTAGTAATCTTGTAAAAGAAAGATTAAATAAATAACTTTAGTCTTTTTTATTTGTCAGCAAAATATAATTTAGAGATGAAAAGTTTACATTTTAAAGACTATTTTAAAAATTATTTATTTGATTTAGAAGATTTCATAACTATTTATGATAATAATTTGCATGTCTTTAATTATCAAAAATTAAATAAATTAAGTGATACAGAGATTGTATTAAAATTAATAAATAGAGAAGTAATGGTTAAGGGAACAAATTTAAAAATAAAACAAATGACTAAACAGGAGTTATTAATAACTGGTATTATCATGAAAGTAGAGTTTATATATGAATAAAGAAAAGATAATTTGGGTAAAAATTAAAACTGATCGTTACTATAATATATTTATTAAATTAAATAATGTGGGAATAAATATTTTTGATAATAAGAAAGGTAAAGATTATTTATTAATAAAAACGACTTATGAAGATTATCAAAGAATAAAAAAATATTTAGTTAGTTATGAGTGTGAAATTGTTGGGGTGACAGGTTTACCTAAAGTAACCAAAATTATTCATAAATATGCTTTTTTTACCATGGGGACTATCTTAGGAATTGTATTACTAATTTTAGCTAATAATATGATTTTTAAAGTTGATATAAAGACTCCTAATGGGGAAATAAAAACGCTTTTAAAAAATGAATTAGCTAAGTATAATTTAAAAACTTTAAGGATGAAGAAAAATCATAGACAAGTTGAAAAAATTGTTACGCAAATTTTAGATAATAATAAAGATACTTTAGAATGGTTAGAAATAAAATATGATGGTTTAGTAATGGTTGTAAATGTTACTGAAAAAACGAAGACTACTCAAGAAAAAGTTTATGATAATTGTAATGTAATAGCTGCAAGTGATGCTAAAATTATTAGTTTAAATATTTATCAAGGGGTAGCTTTAAAAGAAATTAACGATTATGTTACTAAAGGGGAAGTTATATTAACAGGTAATATTATGCATAATGAAGAGATTAAAAATACGGTTTGTGCTAATGGGGAAGTTTATGGAGAAGTTTGGTATAAAGTTAAAGTAACAGTTCCGTTTCAAGAAGATTATGTTTTTTATACTGGTAAAAAGCGTTATAATTTAAATGTTAAAATAAATGATAATAAATATGCTATTTTAAGAAGTCGAATTGATAAGAAAAAAATAGAAGAAATTAATTTATATAAATTAAATGACTTTGAAATTAATTTAGTAAAAGAGAAAGAATATGTGATGAAAACAAGGATTTTATCAGTCGATGAAGCTTATCAAAAGGGATTAAAATTAGCTATAGATAAAATAAATATAAAATTAGATGACAATGAAGCAATTTTAGTTAAAAAAGTTTTGAAAAAAGAAGTAAATGATAGTACAATATATTTAGAAGTATTTATAGCCACAAAAGAAAATATTGGAGTACTTAGTGTGATAGAAGGAGTAGACGAAAATGGTAGTGAATTTAATAAAACAAGTAATTAATGATATTTGGCCAATGTTAGTAGTTTTTATTGTTGCTTTATCACTTTTAAGATTTTTCTATTTACAAAATCATCGTGAACGTTTTTGTTTACACCAAGAACTTAGTTATTTGTTAGCTATTATTTATATTTGGTTATTATTTTCAATTTTAACTTCGACGGAAATTTCACGAACGAGTGGGATTAATTTAACACCATTTTCAGAAATATTAAGGTATAAATTTGGGAGTAAATTATTTAATTATAATGTTATTGGGAATATTTTGATTTTTGTTCCTTTTGGTTATTTAATTGGTTCTTATGTGGCTCCTAAAAAAATATGGCCGGTTATAATTACGACTTTAATTACGAGTTTTACGGTGGAATTTGTTCAGTTACATATTGGGCGCAGTTTTGATATTGATGATATTTTATTAAATGTGGTTGGAGGTTTCCTAGGTTATCTTTTATATATTGGTTTGTCTGCTATTAATCGTCATTTACCAGATTTCTTTAAAAGTGATTTATTTTATAATATATTGTATATAGTCTTAATTATTTTATTTGGGATATATGTATTTGGATATTGGGGAGTAGTTTTTAAATGATAGATTATAGTATTACTAATGAATTTGGATATCAAAAAGATTATAGTTACTTAGATGATGTAATTAAAAGAACTTTACAACATGAAAAAGTTTTAAATGCTAATTTTAGTATAGTATTTGTGGATAAAGCTAAAATTCAAGATATTAATAAGAAATATCGGGGAATTGATAGAGTTACTGATGTTATTTCATTTGCATTTGAAGATAATAATAGTTTAGTGTATAATAATATAAGGTTTTTAGGTGAAATATTTATTTGTATTCCAAGAATGCAAGAACAAGCTCTAGAATATGGTCATAGTGAAACAAGGGAACTAGCATTTTTAACGGTTCATGGTCTTTTACATTTGTTAGGATATGATCATATGGAAAAAAAAGATGAAGAAGTAATGTTTAAATTACAGGAGGAAATTTTGGATGAAGACGATAGAACAAAAAGAAGAAAAGAAAATAATAGTTGATAAAAATGAAGTAGGATTAATAAGAAATGTTTTAAATAAATGTAAATATTCTTTACAAGGGCTTTCTTATTGTTTTCAAAATGAATCAAGTTTTTTATTAGAGGCAATAAGTGGTTGTATTATTATCATTTTAGGTATTGCCTTTGATATTGAATTTATTGATTGGGTTTTATCTTTTGGAACATTAGCGTTAATTACAATAACGGAACTTATTAATACGGCGATTGAAGCGACGGTGGATATGGTTACTAAAGAATATAATGAATATGCTAAAATTGCTAAAGATTGTGGGTCGGCTGCAACAGGAATTATGACAGTTCTAGCTTTAATAGTAAATATTATGATTTTTGATGAGTATATTATTAAGTTTTTAATAGATTTTTTTAGGTGATGGTTATGAAAAGTGGTTTTGTAAGTATAGTAGGAAGACCAAATGTTGGTAAAAGTACACTTTTAAATAGTATAATTGACCGTAAAATTGCAATTACTTCAAATGTTGCAGGGACAACTCGTAATATAATTGAGGGTATCTATCATGAAAAAGATTATCAAATAATTTTTGTGGATACACCAGGTATTTCTAAGCCATTAAATAAACTTGGCAAAGTTTTGAATAAACAAGCTTATGCTTTAACTAAAGATGTTGATCTTATCCTTTTAGTTGTGGATATTGCTTCAGGTATTGGTAAGGGCGATAAATTTTTAATGGATTCAGTGTTACAAAACAAAGTTCCTGTTATTTTAGTTATAAATAAAATTGATAAAGTATCTAAAGAAACTTTAATTATGGCGATTAATGAATTTAAAGATTATAGTTTTGCAGAGATTGTTCCAGTTTCAGCAAAAGAAGATGACAATGTTGCCCATTTGATAACAGTTATTAAAAAATATTTGAAAGATGAAATAAAATATTATGAAGATGATGTGATTACAAGTAGTAGTATTCCGTTTATGGCTTCGGAATTAGTTAGAGAAAAATTATTACAAAATACAATGGATGAAATACCACATTCTATTACTTGTCATACAATTAAGTATGAAGATAAAAAAGATATTGTTAATTTAGCAGTTGATATTATTGTTGATAAACCTAATATTAAAAAGATAATTATTGGGGCAGGAGGAGAAATGCTCAAAAAAGTGGGTATTTTAGCTCGCAAAGATTTGGAAGAAATGTTTCAAAAGCAAGTTTATTTAGAACTTTATGTTAAAGTTATTGAAGATTGGAAAGATAAAGAAAAATATTTAAAAGAATTAGGCTTTTTTGATTATGAATAAAATTTTGTAAACTTTCCCATTATAAAAATAGGAAGGTGATAAAAAATGAATAAAAATGAAGCTTGGGAGAAATTTAAGAAAAGCGGAAAAATTGAAGATTATTTAAATTATAAAAAATGTAAATAAAATCGGTGGTAGTATGGTAGAAAGTGTTGAAGGAATAGTTTTAAAGGAAACGCCTTATGGTGATACATCAAAAATTATAAATGTTTATACAAAAAAATATGGAATAATTGGGATTATGTGTAAAGGGGCAATGTCGGTAAAAAGTAGTTTACGGGCAGGAACGATGAAATTAACTCTTTCTAATTTGCAAATATTTTATAAAAAAGATAAATTATCTATATTAAATAGTGTTGATATTATAAATCCTTTTAAAAATATTAAAGGTGATATCTTGTTAATGAGTTATGCTGCTTATTTAAGTGATTTAATAAGTCAAGTATTAAAACAAAGTACGGAAGATGTAATATATGATGATTTTATTAGTGCTTTAGAGAAAATAGAATCAGGGTTGGATCCTATAGTTATTACTAATATATTAGAAGTAAAATTATTGGATTATTTGGGAGTTGGTTTAAATCTCGTTAGTTGTGTGGTGTGTGGTAATAAAAAAGAAATTGTAACCCTTTCTAGTGAAAAGGGAGGATTATTATGTAAAAATTGTTATCATGGTGAGAGAATAGTTCCCATATCCTTGGTAAAAATATTGAATATGTATTATTTAGTCGATATTAAAAGTATTAATAAGCTTTCTTTAAAAAAAGATATTATTAATGAAATAAATCATTTTTTAGAAAGCTTTTATGATGATTATACGGGTCTTTATTTAAAAAGTAAGGATTTTTTGAAAACAATAGCTAAGTTATGAAAAAAACTTGATTTTCAAACAATTGTATGATAATATTTAGTTAGTTCAGGAATGAATTAGAGTTAATGGAGAATAGTTATGGCAGAAATGGTTTTTAAGTATAGTGCAATGAATGGTGGGAAAACGCTTAATATTTTACAGACAGTTTATAGTTATAAACAAAATAATTTTAAAACTGTTATTGTAAAATCAATTAAAGATACTAAAGGTGATGATACGATTGTTTCGCGGATTGGGATGAGTCAAAAAGTTGATATTTTACTTACAGAAAATGAATCTTTGTTAACTGAAAAGAATTATCAAATTTATTATACTGCTAAAGTGATTTTAGTAGATGAAGTAGAACTTTTAAATAAAGAACAAATTAAAGAATTGTGGATGATTGCGCATTTAATTAATATTCCAGTTTTATGCTATGGATTGAAAAGTAATTTTCAGGGGCAAATTTTTAGTGATGCAATTTCGCAACTTTTTGCTACAGCTGATATAATTGAAGAAATTGGTAGTAGTAGTCTTTGTCAATGTGGTAAGAAAGCGACATTTAATGCAAGAAAAGTTAATGATAAATATACTGATGAAGGTCCTAATATTTTAATTGATGATGGAACTCATGATGATGTGGAATATGTTCCTTTATGTTCTGATTGTTATCTAAAATATGTTAAGATAAAAAGTAATGAAGCTAAAAAATTAACAGAGTTAGTAGAAAAAATAAAATGATTACTAACTTTTTTAATGTTTAAAATAAAATAAATGAGTTGAAATATAAATTAATATTGTTTATAATTAAGTTAAGATATACATAGTAAGAAGTATATGTAAGTAAGAAAGGAAAAGAAAAAGAGATGAAAGCCAAACTAAAATATTTTAGTTTGTTAATACCATTGGTATTAACAAATATCTTACCAAGATTGATTCTTGGAGAAAGAGAGCTAAGCTTATGAAGAATAGAAAAATAATAATAAGCTTAGTAGGAGTAATGATAATGCTACTGCTAATAATAAGTGCAACGTATGCTTATTTTAGTGTAACAATAACTGGTAATGGTAGTAAAACAATGATAACAGCAAATACTCCTAAGAAACACTCCTTATCAGTAAGTACTTTACATGATGATATACATATTCATGTTGATAATAATGATATGAAATTAGCAAATGTAGGAAGTTATTATGGAGCAGTAAATGATAATCGATATGAGAAAACCAAAGAAGAAGGAACCCATAAAATAATTGAAGTATCATCCAAAGGTATGGAGAACATTAGATACAGTTGTAGTGGCGATATCAAAGTAACCTTAAACATTGATAATGGCAGCATGGGTAGCGTGTTAGAAAGAGAAGATGTTCTTTTATACTTAAAAGGCTTAGGCTTAGATGAAACATTAGACTTAAGTACCTTAAAAATAAATAATACCAAAACATATAACACAAGTTTTGAAATAGATGGAGATAGTAGTGATTACTTAAGTGCCATAGTAGAATTAATAAATAAATCATCATATCAAAATTACATAGCTAATAAAATATTAAATGTCAAAATCGAAGCCGAGAATATGGTATGTCGAGAAAATGGTACCTATAAATATATGATTACATTGCATGAAAGAAAAAGAGTTAACGATGCATGGAAGAATGTATCACTATTTTATGATGAAGAAGGAATGTATCAAAAAATCCAAAATATCTACTTAGTAGATTATATAGATATTAAAAATTCTATAAAAACCTGGGAATTAGGAGATACTAATAGAGGAACCAAATCAGATGAAGTAATGGGTTGGTTAGAAAAAACACTAGATATAGAAGATAGTTATGATTTATATATTGGATCAAATGGATCAATGCGAGCCCCAAAAGACATGAGTTATGCGTTTCAAGATTTTACTAATTTAAAAAGTATAACTGGTGATATTTTAGATACAAGTGAAGTAACAGATATGTTTAATTTATTTTATCAAGATTCAAATTTAATAGATATAAGTTCATTAGTTAATTGGAACATATCTAATGTAAATAATTTAGCAGGAGCATTTTTTAAAAATAGTAATTTAGTGGATATATCTCCTTTAACGAATTGGAATTTGTTAAATGTAACATCAATAAATGGAATGTTTGCTTATTGTAAAAATTTAATAGATATAACTCCATTAGCCAATTGGAATATCTCAAAAGTAATTAATATGGATAATTTATTTATTGGATGTACAAATTTAGAAAATTTATCATCACTTCAGAATTGGAATATGTCTAATGTAACTAATATGAATTATATGTTTCAAGATTGTATAAATTTGATAGACATAACTCCATTAGCTAGTTGGGATGTGTCAAGTGTAATAAATATGGTAAGTTTATTTCAAGGAACAAATATTTATAATATAATAGCATTATCTAAATGGGATACAAAAAGACTAGAAAACTTAAACTCAATATTTTGGAAATGTAAAAACTTAAATGATATAAGTCCTTTAGCCAATTGGGACACATCTAATCTTAAAAATAGTAGTGGAGCATTTATGGAAACGAAAGTAAGTGATTTAACACCAATAACGAATTGGAAAATGTCAAAAGTTACTAATATGAGTCATATGTTTAGAGGTACTTTAATAGAAGATATAACACCACTGTCTAATTGGAATGTTTCCAATGTTGTTAATATGGAATGTTTGTTTTTAAGTACTAACATAGATGATTTGACTCCCCTAAGTAGATGGGATGTATCCAGTGTAACCACTATGGCAAGTATGTTTGGAAATACTCAAATAAGTGATTTAACACCAATAAGAGATTGGGATGTCTCTTCAGTAACAGATATAGGAAGTAATAGATATGTATATGATGGTATGTTTGCAAATACATTGATAAGTGATTTAAGTCCTATAGCCAATTGGGATGTGTCTAATGTAACTAATACGTCATATATGTTTAGTGGGTGTAATAATTTAACAAAAGTAGATTTAAAAAATTGGAAAATGCCAAAAATAATAAATGTTTCTCATATGTTT
The DNA here is from genome assembly GCA_947626655.1 of uncultured Bacilli bacterium. Classification (GTDB taxonomy): domain Bacteria; phylum Bacillota_I; class Bacilli_A; order RF39; family UBA660; genus SIG200. The sequence goes on along the minus strand of CANQTA010000028.1, from coordinate 2,992 downwards.
AATGGTTGTAGTAATTTAATAGAACTAAAATTACCACAAGCACCTTATAGTAATATAATTTCAAATAATTATTCTAATATTTTTAAAAGTGTTTTACCAAATATAACCGTCTACACTGAGTCATCACAAATGGATTGGGTAGAAACAAGACTTCAAGAAGCTTTAGGAGAAAATAATAATAGCCAAGTTATTGCATATGAATAATCCTTATAATCTAAATAATAAATTTAATATAAGATTTAGCCAGTAATTTAAATGAAAATTACTGGCTTTTTAAAAAAGAAATATAAAATATCCATCTATAAAAGAAGAATAATTTACACTAAATGAGTTGAAATATAAATAATTATTGATTATAATTAAAGCAAGATATACATAGTAAGAAGTATATAAGTAAGAAAGGAAAAGAAAAAAGAGATGAAATCCAAACTAAAATATTTTAGTTTGTTAATACCAATGGTATTAACAAACTAAAATATTTTAGTTTGTTAATACCAATGGTATTAACAAATATCTTACCAAGAATAATTCTTGGAGAAAGAGAGCTAAGCTTATGAAAGATAGAAAAGTAATAATAAGCTTAGTAGGAGTACTGTTAATGGTACTCTTAATAATAAGTGCAACATACGCTTACTTTAGCGTAACAGTAAGTGGTAATGGTAGTAAGTCTATGATAACAGCAAATACACCTAAAAAACACTCCTTATCCGTAAGTACCTTATATGATGATATTCATATTCATGTTGATAATGAAGATATGAAATTAGTAAATGTAGGAAGTTATTATGGAGCAGTAGATAAAGAGAATCGATATGAAACAGATTTAACAACAGGTACTCATCAAATAATCGAAGTATCATCCAAAGGAATGGAAAACATCAGATATAGTTGTAGTGGAGATATCAAAGTAACCTTAAATATCGATAACGGCAGTATGGGCAGTGTGTTAGAAAAAGAAGATGTATTGTTATATTTAAAAGGTTTAGGATTAGATGAAGAATTAGATTTAAGTACCTTAAAAATAAATGACACAAAAACATATAACACAAGTTTTGACATCGATGGTAATGATAGTGATTACTTAAGTGCCATAGTAGAATTAATAAATAAACCATCATATCAAAATTACATAGCTAACAAAATGTTAAATGTAAGTATTGAAGCCGAGAATATGGTATGTCATGAGAATGGTACATATAAATACTTAGTTAAGTTAAATAAACCTTTAACAGAAAAACAAAATGGTACAGAAGTAAATAAATATACTGTTTCAATATTTTATGATGACGAAGGAATGTATCAAAAGATACAAAATATCTATCTAGTAGATTACATCGATACTTCTAAAGCTATCAAAACTTGGGAATTAGGAGATACCGATAGAGGAACAAAATCAGATGAAGTAATGGGGTGGTTAGAAACAACTCCAAATGAAAATGATAGCTATGATTTATACATCGGAGCAAATGGACCAATGCGCGCACCACAAGATATGAGTAATGCATTTCAAAATTTTACCAATTTAAAAAAGATATCAGGTAATGCATTAGATACAAGCGAGGTAACGTTTTTGTCAGCTACTTTTGCAAATTGTACAAATTTAGTAGATATAAGTGCTTTATCGAGTTGGAATACTAAAAATACAATCCGAATGTATCGTTTATTTTATAATTGTAAAAATCTAAATAAAATAAATGTCTTATCTTATTGGGATACTTCTAAAGTAAATGATATGCAGTGTATGTTTTCACAAACAGCAATAGATGATTTAACACCATTAAGTAATTGGAATGTTTCACATGTTGCTTATATGGGTGGTGATTATAATGCTGTTCTTGGTATGTTTTCATACACAAATATCAGTGATTTAACACCAATATCTAAATGGAACACTTCTAAACTTACTGCTATGAGTACTATGTTTTCGGGAACACAAATAACCGATATAAGTCCTTTAGCTAATTGGAATGTTTCAAAAGTGACTGATATGAATGGGACATTTAGTAGTACTCCAATAAGTGATTTAACCCCACTAAGTAATTGGGACGTTTCTAGTGTTAAAAGTATGAGTAATTTATTTAGTAGTACTCAAATAAGCGATTTAACCCCAATAACCAATTGGGATGTATCTAGTGCAACTAGTATGATTAGTATGTTTTATAATACAAAAATCAATGATTTAACACCAATAAGTAATTGGAAAATTTTAAATTTAACCAATATGTCAGGCATGTTTGCTAATACGCCAATAAGTGATTTAAATCCGCTAGCCAATTGGGATGTGTCAAAAATCCAAAATATTGGAGCTTTTAAGAGTACCGCTATTAATGATTTAACCCCAATAACCAATTGGGATGTATCTAGTGCAACTAGTATGGTTTCTATGTTTCAAGATACTCAAATCAGTGATTTAAGTCCGATAAGTAACTGGAATATTTCAAGTATGGTTTATATGAATAATGCTTTTGATAATACCAAAATCAGTAATTTAGAGCCAATAAAAGATTGGAATGTGTCACATGTAACCAATATGGCTGGTTTATTTGAAAGTACGTTAATAGATGATATAACGCCAATAGCCAATTGGGATGTTTCAAATTTAACCATTTTAGGTGGCAATAATTATGGTGGAGATGGGATGTTTCAAAATTGTAAAAATTTAACAAAGGTAGATTTAAGTAATTGGAATGTTCCAAAGTTAGCAAATGTTTCTAAGTTTTTTCTCTATTCTAATAATATAACAGAAATAAAATTACCAAAAGCAAATTACAACAGTATAATTGATCGTAAAATGTACAATGGAATTTTTGGTGGTATTTCTTCAAATAATATAATCGTCTATACCGAATCATCACAAATAGATTGGGTCAAAGCAAGACTTCAAGAAGCCTTAGGTGAAAATAACAATAGTACAGTTGTTACTATTCACAGTTAAAATTTAAGCACGAAAAAGAAGATTAATAAATAACACTTTTAATCTTCTTTTTCAGTT
>CANQTA010000027.1 GCA_947626655.1 uncultured Bacilli bacterium | reverse complement strand
GCTACATGGAGTACATCGTCATCTACAACATCAATAATATTAAATTCATATAATACTGGAATATTAACAGCCAAAGCTACTAATACAGGAAATTATGTAGCTGGAATCGAAGCGGGAGTTAATAATAGTGGTACAAATTCTTCAACATCTATCATATTAAATTCATATAATTTAGGAAATATGATATCTAAAGATAATGGAACAGGTATCAATAATATTAGTTCAACTAGTAATACTAAAGTTAATAATGTATATAATGCAGGGAATATAGAAGGAACTACAAAATATAGTGTAGTAAGAAATTATTCAACAGGAAGTGTAGATATTCAAAATACTTATTATAAAGAAGTGAGTGGAATAGAAGAAAGTAATAAAGGTGATATAGGTGGTGCCTATCCAATAACAGATACAAATATGAAAAATACTAATGGCAATGATAGTAATAGTTTACTTTATAAGCTAAATACCAATCTTCAAACATTAAATAGTCAAGGCTTAACAACATATAGTGAAGACTTAAAAGATTATACCTTAGTAGATTGGATAATAGATCCAACAACAGGTTATCCAACATTGAATTATAACTTAGAGAATAATTAATAAATAATATTTGTTAAAAATATAAAGATCATATGCTTAATATTGGGAAGATATAAATTATCTTCTTTTTAAATGTCAAAAAATAAGAAGTTTTGACATCATTTGTCGAAAGTCTTGCAAGTAGTAAAATAAAAGCTAAAATAAGTAACTCGAGAAAGAGAGAAGAAGATAATGCGTAAAAAATTTTATACTTTGAATAATGATCGAATGTTTAAGACAATTATGTTAAATGATAATAATGAATTATTAGAAAAAATAATTAGTGATATTTTAGAAGAAAAAATAACTATTAAAATAGTAAAACCAACTGAATTACCAATTCTAAATATGGGGATGAAATTAAATGTCTTAGATGTTGTAGTAGAAACGGAAAATCATGAAACAATAAATGTGGAAGTAAATCCTTGTTTTGATGAAATAATAAAGAAAAGAAATATTATCTATTTAGCTACTTTGTGTAGTCAAATAGCAAAGAAAGGTAAATTATTAGAAGATAATAAAATAATCCAAATCAATTTAAATTATAATGATATTGGTCATTTAAAAGAAGATTATATGTTAATAGATAGAATAAATGGTGGGGTATATAGTGAAGACATTCGGATAATCAATGTCAATCTTGTAGAATATAAAAGAATGTGGTATGATAAAAATATCCAAGGGGATTTAGAACATATCTATTTAGTAATGTTAAGTGCTAGTAAAGAAGAAATAGAGAAATTAAGTAAACAAGATAAATTAGTAAGGGAGGTTGAAGAAAAGATGTTTGTAATCAATGATGATGATAGTATAACAAGATTAGTATCTTATGAAGAAGAAGCTAAAATGATCCAAGAAGCCAGAGAACGTTATGCTAGAAATGAAGGTAAGAAAACGGGAATTAAGCAAACCAAAAATAAAATAGTTAAAAATATGTTAAAAGAACATATTCCAATAGAAACTATAATTAAAACAACTAACTTAAGTAAAGAAGAAATAATAAAATTGCAAAATAATTAATGAATTATTTTATTATAGTCTTTGTTTGACTAAAAAATTAATATTCTTTAATATTTTGAAAATTTAAAATAATTCCTAAAAATAAATAATTAATTAAAGTATTAGTTCCTCCATAAGAAAGAAAAGGTAGAGGTATACCCATAATAGGTAATAATCCTAGATTCATACTAATATTATAAATTTGATGAAAAAATAAAATGCCTAAATAAGTATAAGAAAATATTTTAAAAGAATTATTTTTAAAATTATTAACTAGATGAATTAAATAAAAATCAATTATTATAAAGGCTATGATAATTATAATTCCAGAAATTAAACCATAATTGCCTAAAGTAAAAGCAAAGAAAAAATCAGTTGGAGCTTCTGGAATATAAAGAAGTATTTTTCCTAAGCCAACTCCCATTAGACTAGTAGCTCCGATAGTAATTAAAGCATTTTCTAATTGATAACTATTACCATTGGCAAAATTAATAATTCTATCCATACGATAAAATAAAGAAGTACCAATAATTTTAATAAAAAAATCTTGAAAGTAAAAGTAACCAATTATAAATATAGTACCAATTAAAATTATTAAACTAAAACCTGTAATGTACCACCATTTATTTAGTTTAAGCATGATTAAAATAACAAATAAAATAATTAAAAAGTTAATTATGGCACCGGTATCTGGTTCTAAGAAAACTAAAATAGAAGGAATTAACGTAATAATAAAAAGTTTTATGATTAAAAAAAATTCAGCTTTAATATTTTTTATTTTGGCATTAGTAGCTAAATGGGTAAGATAAAGGGCTAAAGATAATTTAGCTAATTCACTGGGTTGAAAAGAAAAACCAAATAAATTGAGCCAACATTTAGCACCATTAGTATCGGCTCCTAAAAATAAGACTAAAATAAGTAAAAATATTGTTAGAAAATAAAAATATGAGGAATACTTAAAAACCTTTTTTAATTTGAATTTTTGTAATAAAAAAATAATTAGATAACCTAGTACAAACCAAATTATTTGTTTTAATAGAGCATCATTATAAACATCACTAATTAATTTAGCGTTACTCATGTTAAAAAGACTTATTATATTTAAAATAAGAAGAGGAATAAATAAAATTAATTGTTTATTTAATACTTTTTTCATACTAATATTATTATGGTCCTTAAATGAGTATTTTATCATAAAATATTTAGTAGGAGGTTACAATATGAAAGATTTGCCTAGAGTTTTTCCAGGAAAAGTGAAAGAAAATTTAAATAATACCCAAGAAGTATTTTATAGTAGTGATAGAGGGGTAAAAAAACCAGATAGTTTAACAATAATAAGAAAGATAAATAATATATTTGCTTCTCCCTCTCATGTTTATAAAAGCAAATGTAAAATAACTTTAGAGAGTGGTATTAAAGAAAAAACTATTGTAGGTAAAACAAGTACTAATTTGGTAACTATGGATGGAGAACTTATTAAGATAACTGATATAATAGATATTGAAAAAATTTAATTGTTAAACTTTTAAATATTTGATATGATATTCATGGTGGTAAAAAATGCGAAAAGATAATATTAAATATATAAGTATATTTATAATATTAATTTTAATGATTGGTGGTTTAGGATTATATAATTATTTGAAGAATAGTGGTAATCAAGATATTGATCGAAAAGTTCATCATATTTTTAATAAATATTCTTATGGTTTAGTAGTTCGTGAGGGTAAAGATTTATTTATTAATACAGTAAAATATAGTAATATTAATAATTTTGAATATGAACGGGATGATAAAAGAGATATTAAATATTATGCTTTAGAAAATTGTACAAAATGTAAAAAAATATTAAATATTAATGAATTATTTAATCGAGTTACTATTGCTGATTTTACTAAATTTAGGAATGATTATCAAATTATAGAACAAAAAAATAGTTATTATATGGCTGATTCAAAAGAAAAAATTAATCAAAATTATATAGGTAGTATAGTTAAATTAAAAAGTTATGATGAAAATTATGCTTATTTTGAAAGTACTAATTATTATTGTCAAAATGATAAATATATAGGATTATTAGAACAAGAACCTAGTTGTGAATATACTAAGACTATTACCAATTTTAAAGTAACTGATGAAAATAATACTTTAAAAATAGTAGATTTAGAAGAAATTAGCAAAATATTGCAATAAAAAAATATATTAAACGATTTCGTCAATATATTTTTTTAATTGTCTAGCTTTATTATCAAAGATTATTTTAAGTTGATTGTCAATTTCGACAATTCCTTTAGCTCCTAATTTTTGAATAGCTTCTTTATTAGCTAGACTTACATCTCTTAAGATTACTTTAAATCTACTCATATTGCACTCAGCATTAATAATATTATCTTTGCCTCCTAAATAATCAATTAATTTGTTTTCTTTAATGGCAAAATCTTTACGTGTTAATTTTAGGGCAACAGCTAAAATTATTAATATGACTACAGCAATAATTATATATTGAAGTATTGGACTCAAATTTATCACCCAATATAATTATACTATAAAATAAAAATTTATGAAAGCATTACTCACTATTTTCAAAATTAATCATAAATTAATAATGAGAATACATGAAAGGGTGAAAAGATGAATAACAATAATAATAATTCAAATTCCAACAGCACAGGCAATTGTATCAATGAAATTTTAAGTATTATTTTAGTATTGCAAGAAAATGCTTGTCCAGATAATTGCTTAGACACATGTGATCGTCCAATGCTTGGTGGTGGAAGTAACTGCCTTGTATGTAACACAAGACCAGTAATGCTTTATACTTGTTGTGGAAATGGGACTCCTTGGAGTATGCCAATTAGTAAAGATGTCACAACAAATTGTAGTGGAGAACCTTTAGGAGGAACTTGTTCAACTGTTTTTAGAGTTGAAAAAATTGAAGGCAATTGTTGTACATTTAGAGTTCTTGCCGAAAACACTGATACGACTAGTCTTTATCCATACATGGCTACTAACTCATTCTTTACAATGGATTGTAGTTGTTTATGTAGTATAAGATGTTTATCTGATACATATGTTGATTGTGTTTGTTAAATAGAAAAATGTAAATGAAAATCATAATTTTGTAAGTAGGGAGTAAAACTCCTTGCTTTTTTTTGAATAAAACTACTTGCAATAAATTAATAAAATAGTATATAATATTAATAGGACAAACAAAAAAAGAGATATATCTAGCTTGGAGTGTTAGATGTTTCTCAGTCCAAATTATTTATATAATTGGTAGAAAAACACCCATTTATCTGAGCAATCTTAGATGAGTAGGTGTTTTTCTTTTTTATTAATCCCTGTGGGTAATTTTCTCGATTAAAACCAAGATGACTACTAGAATAACTAAATATTCCACTAGTGAATATCCCCTTCATAGGACCACCCCCTTCCAGATAAGAAAAGATCGTTAAATGGACTGAGGAATAAAAACACCTAACCGCTAGAATATATCTCTAAAAGCATTATAATATATAAAAAATGCTTTGTAAATAAAAAAATTAATTGTACTAATTTCAAATATCCTTTATAATTATACTAGGTGATAATATGAAATTGCAAACTAAAGAATTAGAAGTATTAGATAAATATTTTCGACTAGCTAATTATATGTCAGCGGCGATGTTATATTTAAAGAAAAATCCTTTATTAAAAGAAGAATTAAAAATTGAAGATGTTAAAAGTAAATTAGTTGGTCATTGGGGGAGTGCTCCGGGGCAAAATTTTATCTATTTACATTTAAATCGAGTTATTAATAAATATAATTTAAATATGATTTATATTTCTGGTCCAGGACATAGTGGCCAAGCAATGATAGCTAATAGTTATATTGAAGGAACATATAGTGAAGTATATCCTGAAATTACACAAGATATGGAAGGATTACAAAAATTATTTAAGCGTTTTTCATTTCCGGGTGGAACATCTAGTCATGTAGCTCCGGAGGTGCCTGGTTCAATTAATGAAGGAGGAGAACTTGGGTATAGTCTTGCTCATGCTTTTGGGGCGGTTTTAGATAATCCTTCGTTAATTGCGGCCTGTGTTATTGGGGATGGGGAAGCTGAAACCGGTCCTTTAGCAACTTCTTGGCATGGAAATAAATTTATTAATCCTGCTAAAGATGGTATCGTGTTGCCTATTTTACATTTAAATGGTTATAAAATAGCAAATCCCACAATTATGGCGAGAATTACTCCAGAAGAGCGAATTAAATTTTTTGAAGGATGCGGTTGGGAACCGATTGTAGTTGATGTTACTTCGACACCTGATTATCATGAATTAATGGCAAGTGCGATGGATGAAGTGATTACTAAAATTAAAAAAATTAAAGAAAATGCTCAAAAAACTAAAGAGTTTAAAAGGCCAAAATATCCAATGATTATTTTGATATCTAAGAAAGGATGGACTGGTCCTAAAACTTATGAGACCTTAGAAGTGGAAGGAACATTTAGGGCTCATCAAGTTCCCTTTTCAATTCAAAAAGATAGTGATTTAGCAATTTTGGATACTTGGCTTCACAGTTATCATCCTGAAGAATTATTTGATGAAAAAGGGCGAATTATTAAAGAAATAAGAGAATATCATCCTAAAGGAACCAAAAGAATGAGTGCTAATTTACATGCTAATGGGGGATTACTTTTAAAAACAATTAAGGTTCCAGATTATACTAATTATAAAATAGAGGTTGTAAGGGGATTAACTAAAGCAGAAGATATGCGCGTTTTAGGTGATTATATTAAAGATATTGTGCGACTTAATAAAAATAATTTTAAAATTTTTGGCCCTGATGAAGCTTTATCTAATCGATTAAATAAAGTTTTTACGGTAACAACTCGTAAATTTAATGCTGAAATTAAGAAAAATGATGAATTTTTAGCTAGTACTGGTAATGTTATGGATAGTTATTTATCAGAACACATGTGTGAAGGAATGCTGGAAGGGTATCTTTTAACGGGGAGACATGGGATATTTCACAGTTATGAAGCTTTTATAAGAATTATTGATTCAATGGCTAGTCAACATGCTAAATGGTTAAAAGTTTCTAAAGAACTTGCTTGGCGGGCACCGATTGCTTCTTTAAACTATATTTTAACTAGTCATATTTGGCAACAAGATCATAATGGTTATACGCATCAAGATCCAGGTTTTTTAAATCATTTAGCAACGAAAAAAGCTGATATTGTCCGTATGTATTTTCCAATAGATGCTAATACACTTTTATCTTCTTTTGATCATATTATAAAAACTAAAAATTATATTAATGTAATAGTGGCTTCTAAACATCCTAGTTTACAATGGTTATCAATGGAAGAAGCTAAAGTACATTGTAAAAATGGAGTTAGTGTTTTTGAGTGGGCTTCTAATAAACCTAAAAATCCGGATATTGTCTTAGCTTGTTGTGGTGATACACCGACTTTAGAAATGATTGCTGCTGCAAAGATTTTATATGAATATTGTCCTAAAATTAAAACACGGTTAATTAATGTTTTTGATTTAATGCGTTTACAAAGTAGTGATAAACATCCTCATGGTTTAAAAGATTCAGAATATAATAAATTATTTACAACTGATAAACCAATAATTTTTGCTTTCCATGGTTATCCTAATTTAATTCATGAGTTAACTTATAATCGCGAAAATCATAATTTACATGTTCATGGTTATCAAGAAGAAGGGACTATAACTACACCGTTTGATATGCGTGTTCAAAATAAAATTGATCGTTATAATTTAGTTTTAGATGCTTTAAAGTATGTTGAAGAAACAGAAGATGTACGTACTTTAAAAAATTTAATGCATAAAAAACTTAAAGAGCATGCTAATTATATTAGAGAATATGGTATTGATATGGAAGAAATTAGAAATTGGACTTTTGGAGAATAAGAGATGAATTTATATGATTTTGATAACACTATTTATGATGGTGATTCTTCTGTCGATTTTATTAAATATTCTTTGCTTAGACATCCTTGGTTGGTATTATTTGCAATATTTAAAGCTTTTAAAGAATTGATAAAATATCCTTTTCATAAAAGTAATTTAGGTCTTATTAAAAGTGAATTGTTTAGTTTTGTTCGTTATATTGAAAATTTTGATGAATATATAAATAATTATGTTTTAAAGAAAATTAAAAATATTAAAAAATTTTATTTAGATAATCAACAACCTGATGATGTTGTTATAAGCGCTTCTTTTGATTTTATAATTATTCCTTTTTGTCAAAAATTAGGAATTAAAAATGTTATAGCTACTTTATTTGATGTTAAAAAAGGGCATATTATTGGTGATAATTGTAAAGGAAATGAAAAAGTTAAAAGATTTAAAAAAGTATATAAAAATGTTAATGTTGAAGAAGCTTATTCTGATTCTTTAAGTGATGTACCGATGTTACAATTAGCTAAAAGGGCTTACTTAGTAAAAGGGGAAGAAGTAAATCTTTATAAAAGTTAAAGATATTTTGCAAATAGAAAGTAATAGCAATTGATAAATTGGAGGGTAGACACTATGAAAAAGATGAAAAAATTTTTTTACTTAATTATTGTGGTTATAGTAATCATTTTAGTAATATTGGCAATTAAATATTTTTTAAAGCAAAGAAATTTAGCAAAAGAATTGAACAATTTAACTAGAGTGGAAACTATATTAATTGGAGATGCACAAGTTAAGTCATTTGGTGAACAGTTAAAAAATAATTATAATGTAGTGGCTACGATAACTGATAAAGATATTATTTTAGAATTTATAAAGGAAGTATCTAAGGCTAAGATTGCTAGTTATAATTTAAATAATAAGACTGAATCGCAATATTTGTTTAGATTATTAGATAAAGAACAAAATGTAATTGCTGATTTTACTTATGAACCGTTAAGATTTTTAGAATTTAGTAAGCAAGATGCCTTAAAATTAAAAGATAATAATTATATTACCGATTTATTAAATAATTATCAAATACCTTTTTATGAAATTTTAGAAAAATTAAATGATACTAAAGCAATTGTTATTAAAAAAGATAGAGATTTAAAAACTATAACTGATCAAGTTGTGATCGAAGACATTATAAAAATATTACGGGAAGCAACTGTTTTTCAAAATTCAACTACTTTACCTGGTGCTGATTATGAAATTAAATTTTTGGATGATAAAGATAGAGAAATTGCTACTATGGAGTATGGGACTTATATAACAATTACGGTGGAAAACAAAAAAATTACATTAGTAGATTATGATGAATTAGAGATGGAAACAATTTTAAATAATTATTAATTATAAAATTTATGAGAAAATAATAACTAAATAATATTATTAAAAATTTAGCATAAAACTTTAGTAGAGGTGTTTATGAAAAAGTTAATAATAATATTGTTTAGTTTTTTCTTGCTATTAGGAATGGTGCCGGTTAAAGCGCAAGTAGAGGTAGTAGAGTATAGTGATAGTGCAATTTTAATTGAGGCTTCAACGGGTAAAGTGTTATATGAAAAAGATGCCGATTTAGAATTAGCTCCAGCTAGTATGACGAAAATTATGAGTATGATTTTGATTATGGAAGCAATTGCTAATGGAAATATGACAATGGAAGATAAAGTAGTAATCAGTGAAAATGCTAGTGGGATGGGCGGTAGTCAAGTTTATTTAAATACGGGTGAGAGTTATAAAGTTAAGGAATTAATTAAGTCGATTGCGATAGCTAGTGCTAATGATGCAGTAGTGGCAATGAGTGAAAAAGTAGCGGGAACAACTGAAAAATTTGTGGAAATGATGAATAATAAATGTAAAGAAATAGGTTGTACTCATACTAATTTTGTTAATCCCCATGGTCTTGATGCAGAAGGACATTTTAGTAGTGCTCGAGATATGGCTTTAATGGGAGCTTATTTAGTTAAAAATTATCCGGAAATATTAGAATTTACTAGTATTTATGAAGATTATTTGCAAAGGCCAGATGGTTCTAGTACATGGTTAGTTAATACTAATAAATTGGTGCGTTTTTATCAAGATGTTGATGGTTTAAAAACAGGATTTACGGAAACAGCGGGTTATTGTTTGACAGGAACAGCGAAAAAAAATAATATGCGTTTAATAAGTGTGGTAATGGGAGTTGATTCGCCGGATAATAGAACAAGTGATACTGTTAAACTTTTAAATTATGGTTTTAATACTTATAAATTATCTACTATTTATGAGAAAGATAAAGTAATTGATGAGGTAAGAGTGGAAAAAGGAAAACTGGATCGAGTAAAGATCATTTTGATGGAAGATGCGACGGAACTTTTAAATATTAATGATAAGACTAAAGAATATACAATTAATGTCAATTTAGATAAAATAGTAGCACCGGTTAAAAAGGGCGATAAAATTGGGACTGCTGAAATATTAGATAATGATGGAGAACTGATTGCTGAGGTAGGAATAACAGTAATGGAAGATGTCAAAAAAGCTAATCTTTGGGATTATTTTAAGAGAAATATGGATATAGTAGTGGGTGGAAAAAAAGTTATAAAGAATTAAAATTTGTTTTACATTTTTTTAAATAATATGGCTTGTACTTAAAGCAAACATATGTTAAACTTAAGACAACTAGAGAGGATGTAAAAAATAGTGCAAGTAGATGAAAAAAAATTACAGGAATTAATAGAAAATTATAAAAATCATTTTAGAGAAAGATTTTCAAAAGAAAAATTTAAATGGCAAGCAATTAAAATATTTCAAGATAATTTTGATTTAGCAGCGAAAGATATAACGGCAATGCTTAAGAAAAGTTTACCGGAAAAAGAAAATGGCGTATTGTTTTCTTCTAATAATTATTATCCTTTACGAATGTTAACTAGTTTTAGTGAATATGAGGCTTTAACTGTAAAAGCAATGTTTGAAAATTTATATGATGAAAGTAAGGATTTGGAAGAAAGAATTGATGCATTTGGGAAAGAAGCCGAAGCTTTATTGAAGTATTTTCCGAATGCTTCTTATAGTTATCAAAATAATCATGCCATTAGTTTATATTTAGAATATCGTTATCCTGATAAATATTTTATGTATAAAGATAAAGAAAATATTGAAGTTGCCAAGATGCTTGGGGTAGATATTGAATGTAAAGGGGAAAATAATAAAAAAACCAAAAAATATCTTAAATATTTAGAACTTTGTAAGCAAGTTTTAAAATATATGAAGAAAGATAAAGAATTGTTAGAACTAGTGGATAGTAGTTTAGATGATACTTGTTATAAAAACGATGATTATCATATGTTAGTTAGTGATTTTCTATTTGCAAGTGCTACTAAAGAGAAAGAGAAGGAAAAAGAAGTTAATAATAGATGTTGGATATATGCTCCGGGGGAAAATGCTGTTAATTGGGATGATAACATAAAGAAGGGGATAATGTCTTTAGATTTTACTTTGCAAGATATTACTAATTTAAGTAAAAAAGCTATTAAGAAATTGTTACAATCATCTAAAAATAGTGAAAGTGAAGAAACAAATAATTCTTTAGCATTGTATGAGTTTGCCAATAAAATGCAAGTTGGCGATATTGTTATAGCTAAAAAGGGACAAAAATGTTTAATTGGTTATGGAATAGTTAAAAGTGATTATTATTATAATAAAAATGAAAAAAGTTTTAGGCATCAACGCCAAGTAGAGTGGCAAAAAGTTGGTGAATGGCCAGTTACTGATCTTTTAGTAATGAAAGCTTTAACTGATATATCCGAAGATAAATATAAAGATTATGCCCAAAAATTATTAAATATTATGAATAATGATGATAAAGAGTATACGAAACTAGATTTTGAAGAAGATGTATATCATGAAGATTATGAAACAATTTTAGATCTTTTAGCTGATAAGAAAAATATTATTTTAGAAGGTCCACCAGGAGTAGGTAAAACCCATATAGCAAAAAGACTAGCTTATTTAATGATGGGGAAAAAAGATAAAAGTCGAATTAAAGTAGTAGAATTTCATCAAAGTTATTCTTATGAAGATTTTATCTTAGGATATAAGCCAACGGCAGATGGGGGATTTACTTTAAGAAAAGGAATATTTTATAAATTATGTGAAGATGCAATAGCGCATTCGCATGAGGAAAATAATAAATTTTTTTTAGTAATTGATGAAATTAATCGGGGGAATTTAAGTAAAATTTTTGGGGAACTTTTAATGCTTATCGAAAATGATAAAAGAGGAAAAGAACAAGTAACTTTAGCTTATCAAAAAGATGGCGAAGAAATTGAATTTACAGTTCCTGAAAATTTATATATTATTGGAACAATGAATACTGCCGATCGGAGTTTAACTATTTTTGATTATGCTTTGCGAAGAAGATTTGCTTTTGTGGATTTAAAACCAGAATTTGATTCTAAAGGATTTAAAAAATATCAAGCGGAAATTAATAATCCATATTTTGATGAAGTAATTAGAAGAGTTAAGGATTTAAATGAAGTCATTAAAGAAGAAAAAACTTATTTAGGTCCTGATTATATGATTGGTCATAGTTATTTTTGTAATTTAAAAGATACTTCGAATATCGAAAAAAAATTAAATTATATTATTGAAAATGAAATTATTCCGCTTTTAAAAGTTTATTTAATGGATAATGAAGAGCTTTTAGCTAAATTAATTAAAATAATTAATCCAGGAAATGAATAAGATGATTAGTATTAAAAATAAATTTTGGATGTTAGTATATGCCTATAAACTTTTAGATTTAGAACTTATTAAAACGAGTAGTGAAAAATTTACTAATGTTTATGATTTGTTGTTACATGAATTAAATTATTTTTTAGAACGGCAAATAAAAAAAGGACTTATTTGTAGTTATCAAGAAATGACAGAAGACCTTTATAGTGTTAAGGGAAGAATAAATATTAGTGAGTCTTTTAAAAATAAAATGCAATTAAATAATAAGTTAGTTTGTGATTATGATGAATTTTAATAAATAATGAACTTAATCAAATTATTAAAACGGCTGCTAACTATTTATTTAAAAATTATCATCCTAAAGATAAAAAAGAAATTAATAAATTAGTGGGATTGATGCGTTATTTTGATGAAGTAGATGAGTTGGATCGAAAAAAGATTATATGGAAAAATATTAGATATAACCAAAATAATAAAGATTATCGAATTTTAATAACGATTGCTTATCTTATTTTAAATATAGAAATTGTTGCTAATAATGGGGAAGAGTTATATTTTAAAGATGGAACTAAAATAAATGAAAAAGATTTATTTGAAAAATTTATTAGAGAATATTATATTTTTCATTATGGTGATAAACTTTATGTTCATAAAACTAATAAAGAAATAAAATGGACTTTAACTAATTTAGAAACTACTTATTTACCAAATTTGTATTGTGATGTTTATTTGAAAAATAAAAAAAATGATAATGTTTTAATTATTGAAGTGAAATGTTATGCTGGTGGAGCTTTTGAAAATAATGATGGTGTTTTAAAAATTAATTCGCATAATATTCGGCAAATTTATACTTATGTTAAAAATGAAGATAAGGATAATACAGGTAAAGTGAAGGGGTTATTGTTATATGCTAAAGCCGATTGTGATCCAGATTTAAATGAAAAGTTTACTCTTGATAAAAATGAATTTAAAGTGCAAAATTTAGATTTAAGTAAAGATTTTGATATGGTTAAGGCAACTTTAAATAATATAATTGATGAATTTATAATTAGTAAAAATATGTAAAATATATGTAAACTATGAGGGAATTATGCCTATCAAGGCTAAAAAGTTCCCTTATTTTTATTATAATAAGTTTTAAAGGAGCCGAAATTTATGCAAGAAGTAAAAAAGAAGAAGAAAAGTAAAAGTAAGCGAAGATTAGGTAAAATAATTACGATTATTTTATTGGCAATTGTATTAATTTTGTTTGGTTGTATTTTTTATTTAAATGTCATTCCTATTTTATATACAATTATTTTATTGGTTATTTCTTTAGGAATAACTGGTCTTTTGATGTTAGCTAATGTAAATAAAATACGAGGTATAAGAATTATTGGTTATACTTTAAGTGTGGTTGTAGCAACTATCTTTGTGTTAATAATATTTTATTTACTTAATACTTTAGGATTTTTATTTAATATTACTAATGGTGATTATGCTTTAAATACTTATAATGTTGTAGTTTTAAAAAGTAGTCAGTATGATGAATTAAAAGACTTAGATAAGACAACGATGGGAATAAGTGATACTGTTAGTGAAGATAGTTTAAAAAATATAAAAAAGAAATTAAGTAAAATTAAATTAAATTATAAAAATTATTCGGATAGTGATGCTTTAGTTAGTAGTATTTATGAAAATGAAGTAGAAAGTATTATTTTAGAAAATAGTGAAATTGACTTATTGAAAGAAAACGATTTAAGTAAATATGATGGTTTAAAAATTATTTATACTTTAGAACTTAAAAATGATATAGAAGATATTAAGGAAGCTGTGAATATTAATAAAGAAGCTTTTAATATTTATATAAGTGGGATTGATACTTATGGAAAAATAAATTCGGTGTCAAGAAGTGATGTAAATATTTTAGTAAGTGTTAATCCGGAAAAAGAAAAGGCAATGATAACTTGGATTCCGCGTGATTATTATGTTAATATTAACAATAGTTCTTATAAAGATAAACTAACGCATGCTGGTATTTATGGAGTAGAATCGAGTATTTATGCAATTGAACATTTATTAGATGTAGAAGTTAATTATTATGTTAAAGTTAATTTTACTTCGGTAATAAAAGTGGTTGATGAATTAGGAGGCATAACTGTTTATAATGATGAGACATTTACAACTAATGAAGGTATAACTTTTAATAAGGGTAATGTTACTTTAAATGGTGAGAGAGCTTTGGCATTTGTGCGCGATAGAAAGCATGTGACTGGTGGGGATTTAGGACGTGGCAAAAATCAAATTAAAGTTTTAGAAGCTATTATTGCTAAAGCTAAAAGTAAAGAAATAATTAAGAATTATAATGATATATTAAAGGTTCTTAAAGGTTCATTTGTAACTAATATGAGTCAAAATGCTATGACCGGATTTATTAGTAAAGAACTTAAAAAGCCAAGAAATTGGCAAATAGAAAGTCAAACTTTAAATGGAAGTGATTCTTATGAAAAAACTTATACTTATAAAAATAATAATCTTTATGTTATGATACCGGATAATAATTTAGTAAATGATGCTAAAGCAAAAATAAAAGAAGTGTTGAATTAAATTTATAAAAAGCAAATATTGAAATGAAAATGTTTATTTTTGATATTTGCTTTTGTTTTTGTAAACTATAAGACTACATATTAGAAAATACATTTGAAATAATTTGACATCATTTGTCGAAACTGTTTAAAACTTAAGAAATATGTACTATATTAAAGTAGCAGGTGAATGTATGTTAAAAATGGATTTAGAATACGAAAAAGGAGTATTTTTTGTAAGACTAAATGGCAACTTAACAAGAAAGAAAACCTACAAGATAAATAACTATTTAGTACCCGTTATCAAAAAACATCAAATTAAATATGTTATATGCAATTTAGAAAATGTAAAAATAATTGATGAAGCGGGAGTTGATGCCTTATTACATGTAAAATGTGCTTTGAAAAAACATTTAGGAAAAATTTTCTTATGTGGTGTAAATAAGGAAATTATTTCATCTTTAAAAAGACTGCATATTAAAACTACCTTATCAGAAAGTGAAGCCTTAAAACTTTGCGAGGTGTAAAAAGGGTGAACTATGAAAAAATAATAAAAGATAATGAAAAAATGATTTGGAAGTTAACAACAAAATTTTATGGAGTAGACAAAAAAGATTTATATCAGGCGGGAGTAGTAGGACTTTTAAAAGCTTTAAAAAATTATCAACAAGATGGTAAAACTAAATTTTCAAGTTATGCACATGATTATATATTTGGTGAAATGTATTTGCTCGCTAGTAATAGAAATATCAAAGTTAGTAAAGACATTTTAAGCTTATATAAAAAAATCGAAGAAGCTCGTTATGTTTATGCACAAAAATTTGCTAAAATTCCTAGTAATTATGAATTAGCTAATTTTTTAGAGATGAACGTTCAAGATATTGAAATGGCTTTGATGAGTGCATATAACATAATGTCTTTAGATAATCAAAATTCTGAAGAACGGGAATTATATGAATGTATTAGAGCTAAAGATGAAGATTTAGATACAAAAATATTAATAGATGATAGTTTTGCGGTTTTGACTCCTGATGAGAAAAAAATAATGCAATCTCGTTATTTTGAAGATTTAACTCAAAGTGAAGTGGCAAGAAAATTGAATATGACTCAAGTGATGGTTTCAAGATATGAGAAAAAAAGTATTGCCAAAATGCGAGAATATTTACAAATAGAGGTATAAATTGGTAATTTTTAATTCATAATAACAATGGTGAAACAAAAATGAATAAGGAAGAATATTCTAAATTAGTTAAAGAATTATCGCCGAAAGAACCTAAATTAAAAAATGCTTTGGTTGCCTTTTTAGTAGGTGGTAGTGTTGGTTTTGTTGGAGAAGTGATAGTCCAAATTTTAATGGAATCATTTGGTTTAGGGCGTGTTGATTCGTGTGCTTGGTTGGCATTTATTTTAATCCTTTTTGCAACATTTATGACTGCGATTGGTAAATTTGACAATCTAGTGGAAAAAGCAAAATGCGGTTTAATTATTCCTACTACCGGTTTTGCTCATAGTGTGCAAAGTGCAGCTTTAGATTATAAAAGAGATGGTTTAGTAACAGGAGTAGGAGCAAATCTTTTTAAATTAGCTGGTTCGGTAATTGTATATGGTATTGTGAGTGCTTTCTTCTTATGTTTAATAAAGGTAGGGATAATATGGCTAGCATAAAATTTAATAATATTTATTTAAATGATTATTTAACTTTATCAGGGCCTTTAGAAAGCAATAGTAAACTAAAAAAAGTTGAGTTAAAAATGGATGATTATTATTATGGAGAAAAAACATTTGAAAAAGCAGAAGCTAAAATGCAAAGAGTAGTTATTAATCGTCTTTTAGAAAAAAATAAATTAGGTTATGATGACATCGATTTGCTTATTGGTGGCGATTTATTGAATCAAATTTCAGCGACGAGTTATGCTGTTAATAATATTCCTATATCCTATTTAGGTATTTACAATGCTTGTGCAACATTTCCGGAAAGTTTAATAATTGCTGGAATGTCTTTAAACGAAAAAAATATTAAAAAAGTTATGGGGATTACTAGTAGTCATAACTTAAGTGCGGAAAGGCAATTTCGTTATCCGATTGAGTATGGTGTTCCGAAACCTCATACTTCAACTTTTACAACTACAGCGGGGATAAGTACGATTATATCTAAAGAAGAAGGCAAAATTAAAATTGAATCAGCTACCATTGGTAAAGTATGTGATTTAGGTATTAAGGATGCAAATAATTTAGGGGCTGTTATGGCTCCGGCTACCGCGATGACTTTACAAGAACATTTAACTGATTTAAAAAGAGATCTGGATTATTATGATTTAATATTGACTGGTGATTTAGGTTGTGTGGGTTCTTCTATATTTAAAGAATATTGTTTGCGGCGTTATAATTTAAAATTAAAAAAGTACTTAGATGCAGGCTGTGAACTATATTTAAAAAGTCAAGAAACTTATTCAGGAGGCTCAGGACCGGCCTGTTTACCGTTAGTATTGTTCAATAAAATTTTAACATCGCATAAATACAAACGAATTTTAATAATTGGGACAGGAGCTTTACATAGTAAGACATTTGTAAATCAAAAAAGTCCTATTCCTGCTATTGCCCATGCGGTTAGTTTGGAGGTAATTTAAATGTATTTACAAGCTTTTTTGTTTGCTGGAACAGTCTGTTTACTTTGTCAAGTCATCTTAGATAATACTAATCTTACCCCTGGCCATATTACAAGTGGTGTAACTGTCATTGGGGCCATACTCTCCTTTTTAGGCATTTATGACAAAATTATTGCTTGGGCGGGGGCTGGAGCTACTACTTTAATTGCTAACTTTGGTCATATGTTATATTCATCCGGCATTGCTGGTTATGAAGAAGCGGGTTTTTTAGGTTTATTTACTAATTTATTGTGTTCGTCAAGTGTGGCCATTGTTGGAGTAGTTGTCTTTTCTTTTGTATTTACTCTCATATTTAAAGCAAAAGATTAAAAAAGGGATAATTTAATCTCTTTTTATTTGCCTTAAAGCCAAATTTTGTTATAATTAAATAGTAGTGGTGATAGTCTGAAAAGAAAAAAACAAAATTTATTTTAAAAATAGTTAAAAAAGGGCAGACTTCCCCTTACCCCAAAGAAAGTCAAAAATTAAACAGATAAATTATTGGCATTCTGATTAATTAAATCAATTAATTCATTAGATGTAAGACCAAGAGATAATAATTGTTTAAGTGATTGATTGAAATTATTTTTAGTGTATTTGATTCTATCTTCAACTGGTGTTTCAACTGAAGCTAAATCAACAGGATTCCAAACTTCACCAGT
>CANQTA010000026.1 GCA_947626655.1 uncultured Bacilli bacterium | reverse complement strand
TTCTTTGGGGTAAGGGGAAGTCTGCCCTTTTTTAACTATTTTTAAAATAAATTTTGTTTTTTTCTTTTCAGACTAACCACCATCTTTATTATATCTTATTTACAAGAATAATTAAACAATTTTAGCTCATAATATTAATGGTGATTAATTTTGAAAAAACCCGGTTGTAGTAAGTGTCAAGAGAAACAAACCCAAGGAAGATGCTACATTGATCCAGAGTCCGGAATGTTATGTGTAACCTTAGAAAAGAAAATTGATCTTCCCAAAGGTAAAAAGGTTTTAGTACCCCAAATATGTACAGAGTGTGGCACTACAGAATGGATAACTATTGACACAAGTGAATCTGAAACTCCTAACAACTAGGAGTTTTATTTTTTATTTCTAAATCTAATTCTTTAGTACTTAATTTCTTACTTATTATTTAATTTATATAAAAGTTTCTTTCATTTTCATTTTTTAAAGTATTTTTTTCTTATAAAACAAAAAAACTAGAAAATATAATACTTTCTAGGCTTTAAAACTTACATAAAATAATTTTTAATAAATTCTTTTAATATCAATTACTGAACTATTTTCAAAAGTAATTTCATAAATATCATAATCAGTATCACTATCATCATAAATAATGTTACCATTATAATCTAAAATTAAATTTTCATCTAAATTATACCCAACTTTAGCATATTTAAGTAAAAAACCTAAAATAGCTCTTTTATGAGTAAATAAAGCAGTCATTGGTTTTTTAACAATTATTTCTTGAATAATTTTATCAAGACGATTACCAACATCAATTAACGATTCTCCATTAGTTAATTTATAAGTAAATTCATGATCTTGTAAACCTTTAACCATTTTCATATTTTTACTTCCTAAATCCCCTACTTTACAATCATTTAATCTTGATGTTAAATTTATTTTTAACTCTAAATTATTGGCTAAATATTTGGAAGTAGCAATAGCACTACTATGAAAAGAAGAATAAATATGTTCTATTTCTTGTAAACATTTTAACTCACTAATCTTTTTAGCTATTTCTTCCCCTGTAATACTTAAAGGTCTTACTAATCTTAAAACATCTAAATTAGCCGTATTTTTATAGTCTAAACCTTCTAATAATAGATTATTACTAATTAAGTATAGTTTCATCATCTTCCCTATCCTTTTCATAATCAATTTTTAAATCATCATTTTTTAAATTATCTATTTCGGCATTTTTAATGCTCGCAAATCTTTTAGATATTTTCTCAGTTGTAATATGTAATTCTTCAATACTTTGATTAACATTTTTAACACTTCTTGAAAGTCTATCCCAACGTTCTTTATAACGATTAAATTCTATTCCTAACTTATCAAGTTCTTCATGAATAACTTTAGTATATTTATCTCTTTCCATATTTTTTAAAATCATACTAATTATTGATAAAGTACTTATTAAAGTTGTAGGTCCAGTAATCCAAATTCTTTTTTCATAAGCATAATTTAAAAGCGCTGGATGATAAGCATTAATCTCTGCAAATATAGCTTCAGCTGGCAAAAACATAATGGCTTCATTACAAGTTTCCCCAGGAATAATATATTTTTCGGCAATAGCATTGATATGTCTTTTAACATCATTAACAAAGCTCTTTTCAAAATAAGCTCTTTCTTCTTTAGTTCTTCCTTTATCAACCATTTTTTGATAATTTTCTAATGGAAACTTACTATCAATAGCAATAGTTCCCAATGGAGCAGGTGCATACAAAAGACAATCAGCAATCGCCCCATTACTCATTTTATGTTGAATATCATAAATACCACTCGAGTTAGGACCAAAAGCATTGTTCAAAATATATTCCAAATTAACTTCCCCAAAAGTTCCCCTTGTTTTTTTATCTGTTAAAACACTTTGTAAAGAAACTATTTCGGTACTTAAACCATCTATTTTCTTTTGAGCTTCATCAATTTTATTTAATCTTTCTAAGACATTCATAAAAGTTTTATTACTTTTTTCAAAATTTTCTGATAATTGATTATTAACTCTTTCATTAATTAAATTTAAACGATATTCAATTTTTTCCACTAAACTTTCAAAATCACCACGTAAATCTTTACTAAAATTTAATTTAAAATCACCAATTTCTTTCGTTAAAGCAGTATCTAATCTTCCCATTCTTTCAATAATATCTTTATCTTTATTAATAAAACTCTTAATTAATACTACTATTAACAAAACAATAATTAAACCTAGTAAACCAATAATTATATATTCTAACATTTTACCACCCATCTTCTATATAACTAATATAATTGTACTCGATTTAAGAAAATTTTTCTACCTTTATTTAAAAAAAGAATGAATTAAATCATTCCGTTTTTAAAAATTTAGAACCATCTACTAAACGTCCGACCAGTAAAGATGCACTTGTATCCCCTACTACATTTAAAAGGGTTGCGGGAGCATCAATAACTGTAGCAATAATGGTTAAAATTGGTAAAGCTGCTGCTGGAAAGCCCATTAGACTGATAATAAACATTTCGGAAATTGTTCCTCCACCAACAGGAATAGCGCTGACTAACAAAGTAGCTAATAAAGAAACCCCAATTACACTCCAAATACTTGGATTAGTATTAAATAGATAAACTAAAAACATTATTTTAAAGACACTACCAATAACAGAACCATCTTTATGAAAACTAGTTCCCATCGGAATTGTGGCATTAGCTATATCACTCGAAACACCCATCTCTTTAGAGGCTTTAATATTGACCGGAATTGAAGCTGCTGATGAACAAGTAGCTAATGCAGTAATACTTGGTGCTAAAATATTTTGCCAATAAACCTTTAAAGCTTTTTTACCACCGGCTAAAAAAGCATAAATTGAATAAACAATAAAGAACACTAATAAGGAAACTACGGTATAAACAATAAAGGTTTTTAAGAAACCAACAGCAATACTATTGCCATAAGTACCAATCAATGATGCAAAATAACAACCTAAACCAATCGGTGCATAATACATAATAATATTCACAATATTTAAAATAACAGTATTTAGACTACTAATCAGTTTTGCTACCGTCTCACCTTTAGTACCACTCTTTCGCACTGCTAAAGCAAAAATAATGGCAAATACTAATAAGGCAATAATGTTATCTTTACTTAATATCCCAGTAAAATCATTAACTGTAAGTAAACTAGCTGTTCTTTCTAAAACAGATACTTTTGTATCAACTACACTATTAGCATCTAACAAATTAAGAATTTTACTATTTTCCCGTTCTACTAAAGGAAAAGCATAAGTAGAAACAACACCAATTAAAGATGAAATAACAGACATAATAACAAAAACAATAATGATTCTACTCATAATCTTACCTAATCTTTTGGGATTGGGCATTTGAATAATAGCATTAGTAATGGTTAAGAAAATTAAAGGTACAATGACTACAAACATTAAGTTGATAAATATGTCCCCTAAAGGTTTTAAAAAAGCAGCCTTTTCTTTAAAAATAATTCCCACTAAAGCACCAATAATTATGGCTCCTAATAATATAATAGTACTTTTATAATTTTGCCAAATTTTTTTCATTTCTTCACTCCTCATTAAAATTATATTAAATTTCGCCAATTTATTTATAATTATAAATACCCATTATTATCAACTAACACTCGCATTTTACCCAATAGTGTGTTATAATAACAACCATGGAAAGAAAATATATAAAATTAAATGACAATTATAGTCACTTATCATTAGGTAATGTGATTAATGTAATTAAAGAGGAAAGTAAAAATAAAACATCAGCTATTCAAAGTGAAGTTTTTTGTGCTCTTTTTAATTTAGATTATATTAACGAATCGACCGTTAATAATTATTGTGTTGGTTCCCGTAGTATTGGTAATGATTACAAACAAATTTATATTAATTTACAAAAAAAATATCAACAAGATGAAAAAATATTTATCCCTATTATTAGTAACATTTTAACTATTATAAGTGGTACTATCTATGATATCAATAATATTAAATTAATAAATGAAAATACTTCTTTAAAAAATATTGATTATAAATTATATAATATTAGTAAAAATGATTTTTATGTTTCTAAAGAATTAATAACTAAATATCGCGAATTATTAAACAATCATGACTATTATAATTTATTTATTCAAATGTTGTTTTTTGCTATTTTAGACAAAAAACAACCCTTATACGAAGATGAAAAACTAAAAAATGTTGTCGAAACTATTTTAGCTAATACAGACATTTCCGTAGTCGATTTGCAAAACTTTTTACTTTTAGAATTAAATGAAGGTATTAATTTTAGCCACTCTTTAATCAATTTAAGAAATAATCATAATCCTTATGCTAGTTATCATTTAGGTATATTAGAATATCGTGGTGAATTTAGTGGCAAACCACGTTATGACCAAGCTTATCTTTATTTTAAAGAAGCTGCTCAAGATAATCATCCCGCTGCTTGTTGGATGATTGGTAATATGTTAATCAAAGGAATAATCGGTAAAAAAAGTCCGGATGATTTAAATGAAGCCATCAAATATTTTACTAAAGCTCAAAGTCTTGGTAATGTCGCTGCTATTAATTCATTAGGATTATGTTATCAAAATGGCTGGGGAGTAACCAAAAACACTAATAAAGCTTTAGCTCTATTTAAAGAGGCTGCTCACAAAAATTATGCTTATGCTCTTAATAATTTAGGATTATACTTTGAAAAACAAGGGCAAAATGCCAAAGCCTATGAATACTATCAAAAAAGTGCTATGCTAAATGAAAGTTATGCCTGTAACAAAATAGGCGAAATGTTTAGACTAGCAGGTCAAACAGCTGAAGCTTTTACATACTATGAAAAAGCTATTCAAAGTAAATTAAATGAAACTTGTTTATGGGCTTACTATAATTTAGCTAAATATTATTATTTGACTGGTGATTACCAAACCAACATCTTAAAAGATCTTAATAAAGCTATCCAATATTTAGAAATTGCCCAAGATTTAATCGAATCTTTAGAAGAATTATTATGGATTTATTATGATCAATATCTAAATAATAATGATGATAGTACTTTAGCAAAAGTTTATTATTATAAAGACTTAATTGAAAAACATCCACAATATAATAACGATATAGCTAATTTAATTAATAATAAATTAAACCAAATAAAAAAGAAGAAGAAAATAATTCTTCCTTAATTAAAAACTTTACTATAATAGTTATTTTCAATAATCATTTTACTCATATTTTGTTTATTACTAACTATTTGATTGATATTTTTAACATAATCTTCTTCTACTTCGACTCCTTCTTTAGGAACAAATTTATTCGAACTAGCAAAATAAGTGCCTTTATCAGTTACCCAAGAACGTCCATTAAACATAGCTAGTCCCCCTTCAGTACTTAAGATATCTTTACCAATTAATAATCTTGAATCATATTTAACACCAAAAGTATTATAAATGGTTGGAATAACATCTAATTGACTACCTACTTTTTCTACTACAACAGGATCCATTTCACTATTCCAAAGGATAAAATTACTATGATTAATTTCGACTACGGCATCCTTTTTATAAGAAGCAATTTCATTTACTTCATCAACTGTTAATTCATAAGGATAATGATCTCCAACTAAAGCAATAACTGTATCTTCTAGCTTACCAGCTTCATCTAAATGTTTAATTAAAGCTTCTAAAGCTTGGTCAAGTTCCATTTGGGCTGCAATATAACTAGCAGGATGTTCAGAATAATTTAAATTAGCAGCTTCATATTCACTACGATGCTTTTTACTCATTGCATTAGCACTCCAACTATAACCAGCATGACCAGAAACTGTTGCATAAAAAACCATAAAATTATCATCATTAATATATTCATTAACTGTTGCATTAATCATATCGACATCACTTCTTGGCCAAATATTACAACTTATTAATTTTTCCATTCCAGTATTACAAGCTTTAAAATAATCAAAGCCAAGACTTTTCAAGTATTTATTCCGATCTTGGAAAGATGCATAATTATTATGATAAGCATAAGTACTATAATTTAATTCTTTAAATTTATTAGCAATACCTTGTGGAAAAGCAATATTTCCACTTCTAAACTTTGACAAAATACCAGTCGATTGCGCATATAAACTAGTAAGTTCTTGAAATTCACCACCAATAGTACTAAAAATAGTTGGTGTATAGAAATTTTCAAAATCAAAACCACTATGAATAAGTTTATATAAAGTTGGCGTCAATTCTTTAGAAACTGCTACTTCATTAAAAGATTCAGCCATAAACAAAATCAAATTTTTTCCTTTAAACATGCCGGTATATTCATTTTGTAAAGTACCACTATCACTCGCCATATATTCATGAATTTGTTTAATATTTTTATTAGTTTCATTGCTAGCTAAAGCATTAAAATCGATATCTAAATTATTATATTCATAAACAATTGGTCCTTCATTTTCCTTATTTTGTTCCCCATTTAAACCATTATTTAAAACAATCTTCTCTTCAAATCCAAAAATACTTCTTTGGGTATCAATTATTAAAGTATTTAAAATTCCCAAATTTTCAATATTTAAAGCAATATCATTTACTTCATAATATAAACTATAAGGCGAATATGATTTATCTTTACCAATATTTAAACTGACAATAAATATTCCATATGCCACAACTCCTACAACTATTAAAATAATATTATTCTTACTACTTAAACCATGAAAATTTAAATGTTTGCGAAAAACAATACTTAAAATAATTGGGACAAAGAATAAAATTATGCCTGGTAATCTTTTAACAGTTTCTAAAACTCCTTTACCAGCAAAAGCCCCGACTTGATCAGCTACTTTAAAGGCATTCCAAGATAAATACAAATCAAAATAATCTTTGATAACATATTGGGCACAAAACCATACTGTAATTAAAGAAATTAAAATATAAAATATTATTTTATTCGTTTTAGTATTATGGGAAATATTCACTAATATTCCTAAAATAATACTTAAAGGAATTAAATACAATAACATATTTAGAAGCGATAATCTAAATATATTTTCATAAATAAATATTTTATAAAGAAATTCCATATAAATAAAGCTTAATAAAAATACTAGTATTAAATTAATTCTTTTCATATCCATCACTAATATTATTATATATCATATTTGACGTAATTGTACATATTTTTTCATTTACTTAACAAAAAAAGAAACAATTTGACGTTTCTTTTTAAGTATTACTCTTTAATATCGTTAGTACATCAATACTAGATTGATATTGAAGAATTAAATATGTACTAAGTAATACCTGTGTACATATTTTTATTATAAACACCAATATTTATTTTATAGTACCAGTTTTTGACATCTTAAGTTCATCTTGTTTACTATTTAGAGCAATTCCAATGGTAAAAATATAACATAAAGCATATATCCAAATCATCAAAACAACTATACTAGCAAGTCCGCCATATAAGTGTGAATACTCAGCATATCTTGTAACATAAGTTGAATATATCTCCGTACCAATTATCCAACCAAAAGTAGTAAATATAGCCCCATAATTTAAAACTCGATGCCGTGGTTTATGATCGGGAGCAATTGCATAAATTATTCTAATAATAGCAAACATAATTAGCCACGAAATTGGTCCTTGTAAAAGATGAAAAATAGCCAAAATCCGATTAGTTACTAACGAATTAAAATTAACTTCTTGAATTAAACCTGTAATCGTATTACCAAAAACTGGCACAATTAACATAAATACTAAGAGAATAACTATTAATAAAGACATTCCAAATGCTTTAATTCTTCTTCTAATCCATCCTTTATTTTCAATGCCATAAATCGTATTGCTAGCAGTTATTATAGAATCAGCACCATTACTTGCAATATAAAAACCGATGAAAACTGTTATAAAGAATTGTAAGCCCATATCATTACTGATATTTACCCCCAATATTAAATTAGCTATGTCATCTGAAAAAGAATGAGCTAAAAAATTATAAAGAAAATCAACTGATAAATTTAAAACGGAAGCTCCATAACTTATTAAACTAAAAAGTGGAATAATAGCTAAAACAAAAAAGAAAGAAAGGTTGCCTGGTAACACAACCATTTCTGGTCTTCTTAATACACTAATTAAATTATGCAAAAATTCTCTAACTACTCCTTTAGCTTTAGTAACTTTAGTTTTCATGATTAGCTTCCTTTTTCTTACTTTTCATGTCCATAGTAGCTTCTTGTAAAGCATCTTCGACCGTTTTCAAATTATTTAATATAATACTATAACCAAATTCAGCCCCATAATTATATGGTAATTTCTTTAATTCTTTATTTAATTTATGTAAATAATTAATTATTTGTTTTTGATTATAACCAACTGTATAAATAACAAATTCATTACCATCACTACGCATTAAATCACTATTATCAAGTTGTGTCTTAATAAGAGCATTCGCCGCTGCTTGGATTTGTTTATCCCCTTCGGAAACTCCATACTTATCATTAATTTCATTTAAATTATTTAAATCAATAACTATTACTGCTTGTGGATAAATAGTATTATTACTCCAAGTTTTCATAAAATCACTTAAATAATTACGATTTTTCAAACAGGTTAATTCATCAATAAATCTAATTCGATCTGTCTTCTTAAGGCGCTTAGCTATTCTAATCTTCTTACTTTTCTTATAAACAACAAAACCAATTACTAAAACAGCTACTATACTAATTATAAAATACTTAGCAATATTATTTAAAATACTACCATTAGCAATAGTTTCAGTATGACTATTAAGACCATTTTGAATAACCTCTTTATTATCTAAATAATTAATATATTTATCTAAAAGAAGATTTAAAGTTTCATAATTACTATTTATTTTAAATGTATATTTATTATCTATAAAAGTTGTATATTTACTAACATAATTATTAAATTTACTTTTTCGATAATAATCATAAATATAATTATCCATTACAATAATAACATTTTTATTATTTAATTTAAAAGCTTCTTTATTACCACTATAAGTATGAATATTAACATTTTCAATAGATGATAAATATTTTAATAAATTACTCCCCTTTTCAACATATACATCTTCTCCCTGTAAGCCATATATGGAATTAATAACTTTAGGATTATCTTTATGAGTTAATACAACTAAACTACCCGTAATACCATTTTGCGTACTTTTAAAATTAGTACTAATATTTTGGTTAAAATCAAAGTATAAATCTACTTTACCTTTATTGATTGCATTCAATAGTTTTGAATTATTTCGATATTTAGTAATATCAAAATAAACTTTTGAAAATTCACTAAATTCTTGTAAATATTCTGCTACTATTCCACCATAATTACCACTCATAATAACTTCATAAGGTGAATTATTAATAAAACCATATTTATAATTAACACTTAAAAGTTTATCTATATCGGAAGCACTAATATTTAAAGCATTTGTAAAAATTGTAAATTCTTCATTTTTAATCGCTTCGTTAATTTGTTCTTCATAAATCATAAAATATTTATTTAAAATATTACTAAATAATTCTGAAGTAGTCTCTAATGTATAATAAGCATTAATATCACTTAAATGATATACGATAACTAAATTTTCTTTTAAAATAGTATCTAAATATTTCATTCTTGGTAAAATAATATAACTATTAGTCTCTAAACTTTTTAATAAATCTTCTAAAGTATCATAACCATTATAAGTAATACTTATCTCTTTTAAATAACTTTTAACATATTCTAAATCATTATTTAAAATACCAATTGTTAAGTTATTTAAATCATTATTAGTATTAAAACTATTATTATTTTTACTTAAAACAACATAATGATCAGTATAAAAAACTTGGGAATCTTTATTTAAAGTAGTTGTATAATTTAATTTAATACCACTTGGAGTATTATTACTTTCATAAGTAATAGTATTTAAAGTTATTCCGTATTTTTCACTAAATGAATTTAGAAAATCATAAAAGACACCATGACCATCTTTGCTAAAAATATTTTCATCTTTAATTACATTAATATTTTGTACATTATTAATATTAGAATTAATCCAATTTCTTTCGGTACTAGTAAGTTTAGTTTTATCAGTTAATATTCTATAAGTTATAATACCACCAGTTAACAACAATATTAATGTTATAACCGCAGGTATTAACCATTTATGCTTTTTCATTATTCATTACTACCTTCATCACTTGGTTCGGGAATATTATAATTGCTCCAAACGATTGTGCCACTTCCATTATGATTTCTTGCTCCAGTTAAAATATAATTGCCTGTATCAATATTAGCTTTAATTACAAATTCTAAATCATATACCTTTAATTGTTCTTCGCTTAAAATAGGAAGAGCTAAATCAGCTACTACTTTAGCATCATCCATACTCGTACCATCGACATAAGCAATAGTAATATAAATAATTTTACCTTTCTTATCTACCGTCGCCGAAGTTACTTTTTCATTAGCTTCTAAAGCACTTTTAATATCTTTTAAAACTGTTTCATTTAAAGGAACTTGCTTAGTTATATCTAGTCTATTGCCATAAACATCATCACTACCATTATAAAATGATTTAATTGCAACTATACAAATAATTGCTAAACAGACAAGCAGAATAATACCCAAAACGAGTAATACTCTATTTTCATTTAAAACTTTTTTTATTTTACTCATTAATATTCACACCTCTTGGTAATTAATATTATACTATATTATAAATTTTATGGCAAACTGTAACTTTTTTTGTCTACTTTTGTAAATTTACACATTTTGAAATGATTAACTAATTACTAATTTTTAAGTTAAACTTTCACTAGGAGTTACACTAGCAGGACTAGTTGGTTCTAAATCAAAATATAAGTAACAATAAGTTGTTTTATTAGTATTAACAATTGCCGTATGGGTCTCTTCATCAAAAGTTAAAATTCCTGGTAAAGTATTACCATTACTATCAGTACAACCACTTCTTGCACTATTATACTTATAACCCTCAGTTGGCCAGCTAGTTGTACTACTTTCTAAATAATCTTCTTTACCTTCAGTTTGTTCCAACATAATTGCAAACATAGAATTTTTACTATTTTCTAATTTTTTAGTTTTATCATCAACAACTCTTGTATCATTTAAAAAATTTTGATAATTAAAATAGGCAATAGCACCAATCTCTAAGGTTATTAATAATAATACTATAATAGTTTTTTTATGATCAATTATCCGCATATTTCTCAAATCCTTACTATAAAAATTATATAATACTTTTAGTTATTTTGACAAGATAATAAAAATTATTTAGACAGAAAAAAGATATAGATTATACATTTACTATATCTTCTACATATTCACCATCTAAGCTAAAACTTTTAGCTTCCGTTATTTTAACTTTTACTATTTTGCCAATAATACTTTTAGGACCATCAACATTTACTAACTTCATAGTATCTGTATAGCCAAATACTTTCTTTGAATCTTTTTCACTATCTCCTAATATTAAAACTTCAACTTCCCTATTAAGTAATTTTTGATTATTTTTATTAGAATAAAAATTAACTAATTCATTTAATCTTTGTAATCTTTCTTCTTTAACACTTAAAGGAGTATCATCAGGCATTTTAGCAGCTGGCGTTCCTTCTCTTTTAGAAAAAATAAAAGTATAAGCACCATCATATTCACATTTTTTAACTACTTCTAAGGTTTCTAAAAAATCAGCTTCTGTTTCTCCTGGAAAACCAACAATAATATCAGTTGTAATTGCAACACCCGGAATTTTTGCTTTCATTTTTCTAAATAATTCTAAATATTCTTCTTTCGTATAACGCCGATTCATTTTCTTTAATATTTTATTACTTCCTGATTGAATTGGTAAATGAATATAAGGCATAATATTTTTATATTTAGCTATTACTTCTATCATTTCATCTGTAAAATTCCAAGGGTGACTAGTCACAAATCTAATTCTTTCTATATTAGTTTTGGCAACACATTCTAATAAATGACTAAATGTTTCATTAATATCTTTACCATAAGCATTAACATTTTGCCCAAGTAAAGTAACTTCTTTATAACCTTGCTTTTTTAATTCTTTTACTTCATTTACAATACTTTCTAATTTCCGACTTCTTTCTCTACCTCTAGTATAAGGAACAATACAATAAGTACAAAATTTATCACAACCATACATAATATTAACCCAAGCACTTATTTTAGAATCTCTTTTATAATGCATATTCTCAATTACTTCATCACTATTAGAATAAACTTCCACAACTTGTTTACTAAATTCTTTTAATAAAAGCTTTGGTAAATCTTGAATATTATGAGTACCAATAATAATATCAACATATTGATGATTAGTCATAATTTCTTTAACAACATCAGGTTGTTCGCTCATACATCCTGCCAAAACTATTTTTACATCATCTCTATTTTTCTTTAAATACTTACATTTACCTAAAAAGCCAATAACTTTATCTTTGGCATTTTCTCTAATAGCACAAGTATTTAAAACTATAACATTTGCTTCTTCTAAATTTTCTGTATTTTGAAATCCCAAAGTTTCCAAATAATTTCTAAGTGCTTCACTATCATGAACATTCATTTGACATCCATAAGTTCTTAGAAAATATTTTTTATCTTTAAACTTGGCAGTATAATCTTCTTTTAAATCAATATAAATATTAGCACTTTGACCACGTTTTTTAGCTACTTCTAAATCTGGTAAATGCATAAAATCACTTCTTTCACTTCCCTATTTTATCAAATTAATATTTTGAAAGCAAGTTTTGGCAAAGGATATCGATAGTAGGTTTATTGAAGGAAAATAAAATTTTTCACAACTTATGAAAACAAGAAAGTAAATAAAAACATAAGTTAAATAATAAAAATTACACCAAAACCCGCTTTCAATTTAAGATAATAGCCATTTTTAATTAATTTGGCAAGACTTTCGACAAATGATGTCAAAACTTCTAATTTTTCGACACTTAGAAATACTAAAAATCATCATTCATTAAAAAATCAAATATATTTATATGTTTAATGCCATCTTGGGAATAATCTTCGGTATTAGTTGAAATGATATATTTAGGATAATTATCATTTATAGTATTAAAAGCTTTAAATTCTCTAAGTCTTGTTTCTTCATTTGTTAAATCATAGCAAGCTTGAATATACTTAATATTTTTATTTTTAGAAGCAATAAAATCTATTTCACTATCTTTAGTTTTTCCAATATACACTTCATATCCTTTTTTTATTAATTCATTATATATAATATTTTCAAAAGCTTGTGAATAATTAATTAATTTATTATTAGTTTTAATTTTTTTTACTCCTAAATCAGTAGCATAAAATTTATTTAAAGTTTTTAAAACAGCCTTACCATTTATATCATATCTATAAACTCTATTTAAAATAAAAGTAGAACAAAGAGCTTCTAAATATTTATAAAGTGTATCCGTAGCCACTCTAATGCCATTTTTATCCATATAATCTAACACATTAGTAACAGAAAATTCTCTTGTTTCAGTTTCTAAAACATATTGAAGTATTCTATTAAAAGAAGTAATATCAGAAATTCCTAATCTATCCACAACATCTTTAAGAAGTATCGAATCATAAACATCTCTAATATAATTTTCTTTGGCATCAGGATTATTAAAAATAAATCTTTGAGGCAAAGTTCCCCATTCAAAAACATCTAATAATAAATCAAAATATTTTTCTTGTTTAGTATTAGTAAGTTCTACAACTTCTTTAAAAGATAATGGATTAATTCTAAAACTTACATATCTTCCGGATAAGTCAGTAGATAATTCTAAAAAGGTCATTTTACTATTAGAACCAGTAATAAAAATACTAAATTGGTCTGTTATTCGCAAAGAATTGATAGCTTTTTCAAATTCCTCTACTTTTTGGACTTCATCTAAAAATACATAATAAATATTTTTATCTTTTACCAATTTTTTTATATAATCATTTAACTCAATAGCGTTTGTTATATTAACATAATCAAGAGATTCAAAATTAATATATATAATATGATCATCATCAACACCACTTGCTTTTATTTCTTCTATAATTTGTTTTAAAATTACAGATTTGCCACTTCTTCTTAAACCATACAAAACCTTTATTAAAGAATTAACATAATAAAAATCTCTTATTTTATTTAAATAGTAATCTCTTTTTAACATAAAATCCATACACCTCTAAAAATATTATATAACAAAAACCCAAAAATATAAAGTTTTTTTGTTCAATTGGAAAAACTTTTTTATTTTTAATTTTTTTTGGTTGCACTGGAAAAAAATCAAAAGTTATTTTGATGAAACCTCATTAATAAACATCAATAAAATTATAAATCTAGACTATCTTGATTTAACAAGAACTCCTGTATCCCAATTACTAATATGCCTTCTTCTGTATACCAATGTTTGATATTATCTTTTACTACAATGATTTTTTTAAAATTATCATTTATACTCATTAAAGGGCGTTCTTCTTGGATTGTCTTTTCTCTTGTTTCTAAATTCAGTACTGATTGCACATAATATCTTTTGTTTCCTAAATTACACACAAAATCAACTTCCAATTGTTTTCTATTTTTACTTTCATCCCTAATTTCAACTACACCTACATCAACATTATATCCTCTTACTATTAATTCGTTATAAATTATATTTTCCATTATATGATTTTCTTCTTGTTGCCTAAAATTTAATCTAGCATTACGAAGCCCAATATCCGAAAAATAATATTTTAGCGGAGTTTGAATATATTTTTTACCTTTAACATCATATCTATTAGATTTACCGACAATAAAAGAATCTTCAATATATTTTATATATGAATTTATGGTATTTAAGGAAATTTCTTTTTCACCATTACTAACAAATGTATTATATATTTTTTGAGAATTAGTAAGTGAACCAACAGAAGATGCTAAAATATTAATAATTGAATCTATAATATCAAATTTTTGAATATTATTACGTTCAATTATATCTTTTACATAAGTTTGTTCAAATAAATCTTTTAAATATTTGGCTTTTTCTTCATCAGTCTTTTTAGATAAAATCAAAGGTAATCCTCCATATAAAACATATTCATTCCAGGCTTCTGTTTTATCGCCTTTAAAAGCCTCAACATATTCTGAAAAAGATAATGGAAATACTTTTATTTCATCTCCCCTGCCTCTAAATTCAGTAATAACATCTGATGATAAGAACTTTGAATTACTACCTGTAACATAAACATCAAGATTTCTTTCATATAAAAAACCATTTAATACAGATTCAAAGTCATTTACCAATTGAATTTCGTCTAACAAAATATAATACATATCATTATCTTTTATTTGCGATTTTATATAAAGATTCAACTCATGAGGATCTAAGTATTTACTATTTTCTTCCCTATCTAACTCTAATTTAATAATATGATTTTCTTTTACTCCATTATCAAGCAAGTAATTTTTAAATAATGGATCTAATAAATAAGATTTACCACATCTTCTAATACCAGTTATTACTTTGATTAAGCCATTTTCTTTGCGATTAATTAATCTATTTAAGTAAATAGTTCTTTTTATTTCTTTCATCTTTTTCTCCTTTTGAAGATTTTTGCCACTTTAGGCACTTTTCTTCAATATCATTATATAATATTTTTAATAATTCTGCAATATTCCATTGAAGATTTTTGCCACTTTAGGCACTTTTCTTCAGTGAAATTTCATATGTAATTTAATTTGTTAGGTATATATAATTAAATAAAAAGAAGCATTGCAAATGTTCTTTATTTTTCAAAAGAATTTTGGATACTTCTTTTTTTATAAGCTGTTTAATCTGCTACTTCTTTTCTATCTTTTCTTTTCCACCCATGTATGGTTGTAATACTTTTGGAATCAATATACTTCCATCTTCTTGATAATTATTTTCTAAAAAAGCTATTAATCCACGTGGGGTAGCTAAAACCGTATTATTTAAAGAACACGGATATTTTGTACCTTCACTATCTTTATAACGAATACCTAATCTTCTAGTTTGAGCATCACCTAAAATAGAACAAGAACCAACTTCAAAATATTTTTGTTGTCTTGGGCTCCAAGCTTCAACATCACATGATTTTACTTTTAAATCTGCTAGATCACCACTACAGCATTCTAAGGTTCTAACCGGAACATCTAAACTTCTAAAAAATTCTACTGTATATTTCCACATTTTATTATAATAATCCATTCCTTCGGCCATTTTACATAAGACGACCATTTCTTGTTTTTCAAATTGATGAACTCGATAAAGACCTCTTTCTTCTAAGCCATGGGAACCTCCTTCTTTACGAAAACAAGGTGAATAAGAAGTCAAAGTAATTGGCAATTCTTCTTCTTTTAACATTTGGCCAATAAAACTCCCCATCATTGAATGCTCAGATGTACCAATTAAATATAAATCTTCACCTTCAATTTTATACATCATCGCCTCCATTTCACTAAACGACATAACCCCAGTTACAACATCACTTTTAATCATAAATGGTGGAATACAATATGTAAAGCCTTTATTAATCATAAAATCTCTAGCATATGCCAAAAGAGCACTATGCAAACGAGCAATATCCCCTTTTAAATAATAAAAACCTTCCCCACTTGTTCTACCTGAAGCTTCTTTATCTAACCCATTTAAACTATGACAAATATCAGCATGATAAGGAATTTCATAATTAGGTACTAATGGCTCACCAAATTTTTCTATTTCTACATTTTCACTATCATCTTTTCCTATTGGCACACTACTATCAATAATATTAGGAATTACTAACATAATTTCTTTGATTTGTTTACTTAAATTTTCTTCTTCTACTTCGATTTTTGGTATTTCACTATTAATTTTACTAACTTTCTCTTTAATGCTATTTGCTTCCGTAACTTTTTGAGCACGCATTAAAGCTCCGATTTCATTACTTAGTTTATTTCTTTCATTTCGTAAATTATCTAATTTAGTTTTTGTTTCTCTAAACTTAACATCTAAATCGTAAACTTTATCGACAAGTTCTAATTTTTCATCTTGAAATTTCTTCTTAATATTTTCTTTCACTAATTCTTTTTGTTCTCTTATTAATTTAATATCTATCATTTTTATCCCTTTCTAATTTAAAAACCACAAAACTACTCACAAGGAGCAAGTTCTGCGGTACCATCCTTTATATTACTTATTAGTTATTAACGAAACTACCCGTTATTTATTAAATACTCTTAGGAAAGGAGATTCACTATTCATATTTATTAGTTTCCACCTACCACTAACTCTCTTTAAAATATTTTACATAGTTACTAATCTTTCTTTAACGATTTCTACATTTATTATTTGTAATTTATTTATATCTATTCATTTCACGCATAACTTGATTGATTTGTTTTTGACTAGGTTTTCTTCCCATACTACTCATCATGGCTTCAATCATTTTCTCATTAATTGGCGGATTTTTAGTCATATATTTTTTAGTTATAAATCTTGATATTAGAAAACCAAGGATAATTCCTACTACTAAACCACCAATTAAATATAAAATATTTGCTAACATTATTTACTCTTTCCTTTCGTATTTTTCTTTAGTAAATCTCTAATCTCTTCAAGCAATTCTATCTCTGGTGCCTTAGGAGGTAATACTTCTTCTTTTTTCTCTTCTTTTTCTTCTTCTTTATGTTTTTTCTTGCCTAATCTATGAGCTTCACTATTAACTTTATTTACTATTTTAACAATAATAAACAAACAGATTGCATTAATTAAAAAGTCAATAATTGATTGAATGAAAGCCCCATACATTATTTTAGCATCTCCTAAAGTAATTGATAAAGCACTAAAATTTTGACCACCTAAAACAATACCAATTAAAGGTGTAAAAATATTATTTACTAAACTAGTTACAATATTTCCAAAAGCAGCTCCGATTATAACACCGACTGCTAAATCAACAACATTTCCTCTTGAAATAAATTCTTTAAACTCTTTTAACATTTTTCATCACCTAAACTTATTTTATTATAAGATTTTATTTTTGGCAAGTAAAATAATGGCTTATGTTAATCCTTTTTAGAAATGATACCTTATCATTAGTTAAAATGATACCATTATATTAATGATGTATAATATCTCTA
>CANQTA010000025.1 GCA_947626655.1 uncultured Bacilli bacterium | reverse complement strand
CAGGAGGAAAACCATCAACAGGACCAGGAGAAGGAATAATAAATGGAAGTCATAACTATGGAGAGATAGTAAGTAGTAACCCAACAACAGATGGATATATAGGAGGGCTAGTAGGTTCAGTACCAGGTAATAGTAAATTAGAGATATATGATAGTAACAATGAAGGAAATATAGGAAATGCCTCCGGATGGATTGGTGGAATAGCCGGT
This sequence comes from uncultured Bacilli bacterium, assembly GCA_947626655.1. Taxonomy (GTDB): domain Bacteria; phylum Bacillota_I; class Bacilli_A; order RF39; family UBA660; genus SIG200. The sequence goes on along the minus strand of CANQTA010000025.1, from coordinate 18,616 downwards.
TTTGTAGATACTTTAAAGATGGATAATTGTAGTAATACAGGGACATTAACAGAAGTTAATAAAAATGTTGGCGGTTTAGTAGGAAATTTAGGAAACACAACAGATGATAGTGGTACTATAAGTAGAAGTAATAATAAAGGAAAGATAGAAGTAGCTAATGGTGTTAATACCGGAGGATTAGTATCACTTTTACAAGACGGTTCTTTAACAATAGAAAATTCATACAATAAAGGAGATATAACTGTTAAAAATACTAATGAAAATCTTTATCCACATGCTAGTGGTATTATAGGAAATGTTAATAATAATGGTAGTTCCATAATATTAAATAGTGGAAATTATGGAAATGTATCACTTACAAGTAATTCGGGTTCTACATATAGTTGGGGAGCCTATGGTTTAATGAATACTATATCTTCAAAAAATATAGTTTTAAATTCATTTAATAATGGTAATATAACAGTTAATAATTCAACAAAATATTATTCAATTGTCTGTGGATTAATTTCGGTGAGTAAGAGTAGTAATTTTTATGGTAAAGCAACAATAAATAATGTCTATAATACTGGATCAGTATCTGGTGGTAATTATGCTAATTATTCTATTTTATATAAAGCTAGTTCATCAACAGCAAGTATAACAAATGCTTACTATAAATCAGGACCAACAGGTAGTAATGTAGGTGGAACAACATCAATGACGGATGCCGATATGAAACAAACCAATCCAGCAACAGCAAGTGGATTGTTATATATATTAAATAATAATGTTAAAACATTGAATAGTAAAGGATTAACATCAATAGATAGTTCCTTATCAGGATATACCTTAGATGAGTGGGTAATAGATTCAAGTACAGGTTATCCAACCTTAAAAAGTTTATTAAATAGTTAATTGTCAAGGAAAAGACATAAAAACCTAATTAACTTAATCCTAGGAAGATATGAATAATGTCTTTCTTTTTTAGTTGAATTTAAAAAAAGTAATAAAAATATCTTTTTTTATAAGTGAAATTATGTTAATATATAAATATATGAACAGATATTCATATAATATAAAAGGAGATGTAGTATGGGATTATTAAATGATGATAAAACTATAGATATAGCAGAATTATTTAAGATATTTGGAGATTCAACTAGAATTAAAATAATAAATGTTTTATTAGAAAAAGAATTGTGTGTCTGTGATATAGCCGAATTAGTAGGGGCTTCTCAGTCGGCAGTGTCGCATCAATTAAGAATTTTAAAAGCTTCAAAATTGGTTAAATTTCGAAAAGATGGTTGTTGTACATATTATTCTTTAGCTGATAGTCATGTAAAAAAAATATTTGAGTTAGGATGTGAGCATATTAATGAAATGTAGATATAAATTAAGTCATTTAGATTGTGCTAATTGCGCAAGAAAAATTGAAAATTATTTAATTAAAGATGAAAATATTAATAAAGTTAGTGTTAATTTTGCAAAATTAGAAATGGTAATTGATACAAATGTAGAAAAAGGTACTAAAGAGTATGTTGCTAACTTAGTTAAAAAGATTGAGCCTGACACTAAAGTTTTAGATTTAGATGAAAAGCAACAAAATAAAATTATCTATGATGTGATAAGATTAAGTATTGGGATTTTATGTTTTATTATTTCTTTATTTGTAAAACATAATATTATTCATGAAATTTTTATTATTTTGGCTTATGCTTTTTTACTGTTTAGGGTGGTAAAGAAAGCGATTTGGCTTCTTTTTACTAGTTTTACTTTGGATGAAAATTTGTTGGTTTCGATTTCATGTATTGGGGCTTATTTAACTAATAATGTTCATGAAGGATTAATGGTTATTATTTTATATGAAATTGGTAAAATATTAGAAAGTATTGCAGTTAATAATTCAAGAAAATCGATTAGTGAACTGATGAATATTAAACCTGAATATGCTAATTTAAAAGTTAAGGATACTATAAAAAAGGTTGATCCTAGTAGTGTAAAGTTAGATGACGTAATTGTTGTTAAAAAAGGGGAAAAAGTTCCTTTGGATGGTGTAATTATTAGTGGAGATGGTAAACTTGATAAAAGTGCTCTTACTGGAGAAAGTAATTTAGTTACAGTGAGTGAGGGTGATGAAATTTTATCTGGTTCAATTAATACAGAGGGAATACTTACTATTAAAGTTACGAAATTATATGAAAATAGTACGGTAGCTAATATTTTAGCATTAGTAGAAAATGCTACCGATAAGAAAGCGAAAACAGAAAATTTTGTTTCTAAAGCAGCTAAAATTTATACACCAGTTATTTTGTTATTAGCTATATTAATTGCACTTGTTTTACCATTGTTTGGAATTTCATTTACCGATGCAATTTATCGAGCTTTAGTCTTTTTAGTTGTGTCTTGTCCATGTGCTATTGCAATTTCTGTACCTTTGTCTTATTTTTCAGGAATTGGGGCTTCTTCAAAAAATGGTATTCTTATAAAGGGTAGTAATTATTTAGAAGTTGCTCATCAAATTAAAGAAATTATTTTTGATAAAACAGGTACACTTACAACTGGAGATGCTATTAATTATAATTTGGAAATATTAGATGATGCTTATACTGAGAAAGAAGTTATTAAGTATTATGTAAGTGGTGAAATATTATCAAATCATCCTATTGCAAAAGCGATTTTAAATATATTTGGAACTGATGATGTTTTTAAAGTAAAAGATTTTGAAGAAGTAACAGGTAAGGGTATCAAATATAAATATAGAGATGAAGAAATAAAAATTGGTTCTTTTAAATATTGTGGAGTTAAAGATGAAAATGAAGGAATCTTTTTAAAGATTGGTTCTAAAGTTGTAGCTAAATTAGTGATTTTAGATGGGATTAAAGCAAATGCTAAAGAAACCATTTCGCAATTAAAAGCTTGGGGAATAGATGTGAAAATGTTTACTGGTGATAATAAAGATATAGCATTAAATATTGGTGAAAAAGTTGGCATTAAAAATGTTGAATATGAGTTATTGCCCCAAGATAAGTTTACTTTATTGGAAAATGATTTAGATAAATATGCTAAGAAAGTAGCTTTTGTAGGCGACGGTATTAATGATGCTCCCGTATTGAAAATGGCAACTTTAGGTATTTCAATGGGAAATATTGGTAGTGAAGCCGCAATTGAAGCTTCAGATATAGTTATTATGAATGATAGATTAGAAAGTATTATTACTTTAATTAATATATCGAAAAAGACAGCTAGAATTATTAAACAAAATTTAATATTTGCTATTGGAATTAAATTATTGGTTTTAATATTAAGTGCTTTAGGAATGGCTTCAATGTGGCAAGCAGTTTTTGCTGATACAGGAGTAACTTTATTAACAATTATTAATACAACAAGGATTTTAAAAAAATAGATTAAAAAGTAAATAAAAATAGTTAGTTTTTTAGTGATAGCTAATTATTTTTTGTTTTACGATGTTGAATATGATAAGCGATTATTAATTGTAAACGATAAGGAATTAGTCTTAAACCAAAGATTCCTAATTTCATCATAAGGGTAGGAATAATAAGCATTTTACCTTGAAACATTTTATCGATACCATATTTGGCAACATATTCAGAAGAAGCACCTTTAATACTAAATTTGCCATGAGCAACTTTATTAAATTCAGTGTTAGTTGGTCCGGGACATAAAGTACATACTTTAACATGACTTTTTTTCTTTCTTAACTCTTCATTAATAGCCATACTTAGTTTGGTTAGATAATTTTTAGTAGCATAATAAGTACTTAGATGAGGTCCAGCCATGAAACCAGCAGAAGAGGCTACATTTAAAATATAACCATGATCTTTTTTTAGAAAATCTTGAAGAAATAATTTGGTAAGGATGTGAGGAGCTTTAATGTTAACATTAATCATTTCCAGTTCACGGTCTAAATCAGTTTCATTAAAGTCACCAAAAAGTCCAAATCCAGCATTATTAATTAGAATATCAATATTTTCTTTTTGACATTCTGCATATAATTCATAAACGTTTTCTAATTTGTTTAAGTCTTTAACTATTATTTTAACATTGGTATTTAATTCTTTTTGTAATTCTTCTAACATTTCTTGGCGTCTGGCTACTAAAATTAAATCAATATTTAATTTATCTAGGTAGCGGGCCATATCACGACCAATTCCTGATGATGCTCCAGTTATTAAGGCTTTCATTGTTTCATTTCTCCTTTAAGTTCAAATAGAACATCTCTTAATTCCATAGCACGTTCAAAGTCTAAGTTTTTAGCGGCTTCTTTCATTTCTGTTTCAATTTTACTAATCATATCAATGGTTTCTTTTTTACTCATTTTATTTTTCTTTTTGCCGGTATCAATTTGATTAGAAATAACTTCTTTGATGTCTTTAATAATTGTTTTCGGAATAATACCATGTTTTTGATTATATTCTTCTTGAATTTTTCTTCTTCTTTCTGTTTCTTCAATAGCAATTTTCATCGCTTCACTAATTATATCGGCATACATAATTACTTGACCATGTTCATTACGAGCACATCTCCCAATTGTTTGAATTAAACTACGATCACTACGTAAAAAACCTTGTTTATCAGCATCTAAAATACAAATTAAACTGACTTCAGGAATATCAATTCCTTCTCGTAAAAGGTTAATTCCGACAACAACATCATAAATACCTAATCTTAAATCATGAATTATTTTAAGTCTTTCTAAGGTTTTTATTTCATTATGCAAATAAGCAACTTTGATATTCATTTCTTTTAAATAATTTGTTAATTCTTCACTCATGCGAATTGTTAGGGTAGTTATTAAAACTCGTTCATTTTGGGCAATTCGTTTATTGATTTCGCCAATGATATCATCAATTTGGCCTTTGGTTTCTCTTACTTCAATGAGTGGATCGAGTAGACCAGTGGGTCTAATTATTTGTTCAACGACTTCATTATTAACTTTTTCTAATTCATAATCGCCTGGGGTAGCCGAAACATAGATAGCATTTTTTATTTTAGCTTCAAATTCCGGAAATTTAAGAGGACGATTGTCTAAAGCACTAGGAAGACGGAAGCCATAATCGACCAATGTTTGTTTTCGCATACGGTCGCCATTATACATGCCTCTTACTTGGGGAAGGGTAACGTGTGATTCATCTACAACTAATAAAAAATCATCAGGCATAAAATCGATTAAACAAGTTGGAGTAACACCTGCTTCACGCAGAGCTAAATGTCTAGCATAATTTTCAACACCATTACAATAGCCAGTTTCTTTTAACATTTCTAAGTCATAATTGACTCGTTCTCTAAGTCTTTGTTCTTCAATAAATTTATTATTGTCATGAAACCATTTAACTCGTTCTTCTTTTTCTTTTTCAATTCTTTTAATTGCTTCTTCTAATTTATCAGGACTGGTGACAAAGTGAGAAGCAGGGGAGATAGCAATCGTTTTTTTACTTTCTTTTAAAACTCCGGTTAAGGGATCAAAAACGGTTAGTGATTCTACTACATCATCATCAAGTTCAATTCTAAGCCCTGATTCTCTTTCATTAACGGGAATAACATCAATGGCATTTCCTCTCACTCTAAAAGTACCACGATGAAAATCTAATTCACTTCTCTCGTATGTCATATCGACTAGTTTATCAATAATGTAATTTCTTTTGATTTTATCACCAATAGTTAATACTAACATATTTTTTTCGTATTCATCTTTTTCCCCAATACCATAAATACAAGAAACTGAGGCAACAACAATAACATCACGATAATTAATTAAAGCGCTGGTGGCACTATGTCTTAACTCATCAATTTCATCATTTATAGAGGCATCTTTTTCGATGTATGTATCACTTGATGGTACATAAGCTTCTGGTTGATAATAGTCATAGTAACTAACAAAATATTCAACATGATTATGAGGAAATAATTCTTTAAATTCTGAATAAAGTTGACCGGCTAAAGTTTTGTTATGGGCTAAAACAAGAGTAGGTTTATTAACTTCTTTAATAACATTAGCAATAGTGAAGGTTTTACCAGTACCAGTTGCTCCGAGTAAAACTTGATGTTTTTTATGGTCTTTAATACCCGCTACTAATTTTTTAATGGCTTCTGGTTGGTCGCCACTAGGTTTATATTTTGATACTATTTCAAACATAAAAGCCTCCTATAAAATGATTTTCAATAATATATTAACATGCTTTTATAGACAAAACAAGGAATATTCATGATACCATTGTTATTATTTTTAACTTTTTTTAAACATTTATGTTAGAAATTATTTTGATTATAAAAATTATATTAAAATCGTTTAAATATTTTAAATTTTCTTTATTTGTATAATTATTTATTACACTAAAATATTAAATAGTATGTTCCTTTTTTGAGGAAAAAATCTTATAATTCCTTACTAAAGGAACAATTAATATGATTTTTAATAGTGAGATATTATAATTATTGCCAAAAAAAATTAGCTATATTCTAACTAATTTTTAAAAACTTTTAACGTGTGGGGCCTTGTTTATCTTGATTATTTAGATAATTTTCTGCCATTTTTTCATTTATTGCATAGTGAATAGCATCTTCATATGGATAATGTTGATTATAATATAAATCGATTGCGGTATTAGCTATTTCGATAGCTGTAACTTCATTGATACCTAATTTAAGACATTGTTCACGAACGGTTTTAAGCATTGCACTTTTTGATTGGTTTAAATCTTGTTCTTGATGATTGGGACCAAAGTCATAATCAGCTCTACCTGTTTTGTTTAAGCCATTGTTAAAGCGAAATGTTTCCTCGTTTTTGCCCTTAAATGGTTGGGGATCGTTAGTAAATTTATTATATTCCATTTTTAACCTTCTTTCTATTCTAACTATATATTAACTATAACTTTAAGACAACATTTTAGATTAAAAATTAACATATTTTAGACATTATTCTTCATTAGCAAATTTATAAACATTGATGGAAGGCGTATTTAAAAGACGAAAGTTAAATTTCTCATAGCCTAAACCATTAGTAATAAATAATTCTGTGTTATTAACTTTATAATAATTATTTATGTAGTTTGTAGCGCCTGCTTTTTTTATTAAACCACCATAGTAAGGAACGTTGATAATTCCTCCTAAAGAGTGACCACTTAAAACAGTATCAATATTTAATTTGCTTAATGAAGTAATATTATCTGGTTTGTGGGTAATAACTAAACTATAATTATAAGGAGTATCAGTTATTAATAAGTCATTGATATTATCTAAGTTAGTTAAACCAATTATGTTAATAGGGGTATTATCTTTATAGAAAAATAACATGTTAGCATTATCAAGTAATTTAAAACCACTTTCATATAATATATCTTTATAAGTATCAATAAATTTTTGATCATTATCACCAATAACAGCTAGTTTATATTGCGTGGCTTCCATTTTAGTTAAATATTCTTTTAGGGTATTTAAATCTTGTTCACTGTATTTTTCCCCGCTTTTAAACAAATCACCACTAAAAATTAGAATATCGGCTTTAGCATCATTTATCTCTTGTAATAAATTATCTAACATTTTTGGATTATAATTACTATTATAAAGTAAGTCAGAAAATTGAACGATATTTAAATCTTTAAAAGTAGCAGGAACTTTGTCTGTATGAATAATGTATTCTTTAACATTTAAATTGTTTATTTCAATATAATGACCATAAAGAAAGATTAAAGTTAACAATATGATAATTATTGCAATTATTTTTTTCATTTTTAGCCTCCTAAATTAGCCTTAATAATAGTGAAATAACACATACTGAGTTATGGAAACTATGGAAAGTTATATTAGTCCAGATATTATTTGTTTTATGGTATATTAAGGCTAGCATACTACCTAAAAAACCGTAAGGAATAATATATAAAAGTTCTAGTAAACTATAATCTATATTAAAAATAACATGTAATAAACCAAATAAAAATCCAGATAATATTATGTAATAGATAGGTTTTTGAAAAGTGTTTTTTAAAACGGTACGACACATTAACTCTTCGGTAATTGGGGCGATAATAATGGTGTTAATAAGAGAGTAATAAGGAAGATTTAAAAAAGTTTCTTGGACGGCAATTTCATTTTGGGGATTAGAAGTATAAAAAAAACTAATAATTATGTTACTTAGAACCATGATCATGACACCAAGTATATAGTAATAATAAGTTATGTCAATATTTTTTAAACCATCTTTTTTAAATTTATAGAAATCGGGGACTATTACTTTTTTAAATAAGAAAATAAATGTTACTAAAGTAATTAGAGAGATTAGAATATTACAAAAATTATTATTTAATGAATCTTTATAAAATATGAAAGCTAAGGTACTGTTTAAAAAAAAGTAGAGAAAAACAACTAAAATTTGTTTAATTATGTCTTTTGTAATGTTAAAAAAATGTTCACTATTATTTTTTTTTAAAATCATTGTTATTTCTCCTTGTAGATTAAATATATCATAAGTTCTAAAAGTTATCAATTAACGTTTTGAAATTAGCATTAAAATATGGTAAAGTCTTGATAATAAAATGACATTATGATAAAATCATTAATAGAGAGTAGGTGTATAGAAACAGTGAAAAAAATATTAATTTTTGTTATGTTGTTATGTTTTTTAAATATAAATGTTAAAGCTGCTTCAAGTTGTAATTATCAAGAACAAGTAGATTTGAATTCTAAAGTAGGTAATATTAAGGTAAATTATGATTTACAAACCGAAACAAAGTATTTTGAAGATATATTGGAAGATGTAACTTTTGAATATTTTCATATTTCTATTTATAATTTAACAGAAGAATTTTATATTACTGTTAGTGATGATTTAACTAAAGAGGTTTTGACTTTTTCAAGTACAGATGCAGAAGATGGTGTTGTTACGTTTGATAGACATGATACAAGTGAAATTAATAATTTAACTTTTAAAGTTTATACTACTTCTAATACATCTTGTCCTGGCGAATTATATAAAACTTTATATTTAACATTGCCAAGATATAATGAATATAGTGATCGTGGTACTTGTGAGTTTATTCCAGATTTTTATTTATGTCAAAAATATGTGACATTTGCAAATGTTGATGAAGAAACGTTTTTGAAACAAGTACATGATTATGAAGATAAATTAATTGATAGTGATGGTAAGGAAACACCTCAAGGAGATAAAGATAATCCTTTAAATAATATTTTAGATTTTATAAATAAATATAAATGGGTATTTGTTGGTGTTGCTGCTGGTGGTGTTGTTGGAGTTACAGTTTTTCTTTACAAAAAGAAAAAGGAAAGGGAGTTTTAGGTTATGAAAAGTATAAAAAAAATAATTTTTTTAGCAATTTTAATTATTTTTTCATTTCAAATTACTGAGGCATTAGAAGATTGTCCAGATATGTATGCAACTGTTTCTAAAATTGGCTATGATTTGCATTTTGAAGGTTATACTTCACCAAGAATGACAATTTATGATGAATCTCCAGTTAAACTTTATAAAAATGGTGCTGGTGGAACGGCTTATACTTATCCGCTATATAATTTCAATGATAAAAGTGATGGAACAGGTACTGTATATGCTGCTTTTTGTCGTCATGCTGGTAAAACAAGTGGTTATTCAGGTGGATCAGTTAAATTTTCTGGTGAACAAATTTATGATCCTGATGCTAGTTTAGAGTCAAGAGCGTTTGCTGTTGGAATTTATGATATTTTATATCATGGTTATAATAATCAAAAAACAGATACTAAGTTTACAGCTACAGAATATATAGCAACTGTTATAGCTCTTAGAACTTTTGAATTATTTTGGAAAGATTATTATCAAGGTGAATCTATTAATATTGAAAGAACAACTAATTTATCAGTTTTTCATATTTATTATGCTCAAAAGTTTTTGAATGATAAAGATATAAAAGAAAGAGTAGATGAAATTAACGATACGGAAGTATGGTTAGTTGATGATTTAAGTGCAACACCAGTTGGGCGTAAAATGGGAACTGCTAAAATTAGATGGAATATGAGTGATAGTATTACAAGTGAAGTAGATGCAAGAGCTAAAGAATTACTTCAAAATGCTTTAGATGCTTCGCTTCAAGAAATAAATGGTAATGGTGGAAGTGTTACTATTTCTGATCCTGGTGAAGAATCGGCAGTACAAAGTACAAATGGTGCTGGTGGTTCAACTACGTATACGAAATCAATAACGCATACTGTAACTATTGATGGCTTAGAAGGGGAAAATGATTATGCTCATCCTAAATTTGAATGTGCTGAGTGTGCTTCTAAGGGCGTAGATTATCAAATATATATTGATGAAGAATTAGCTGATAAAGACAATCTTGATAGTATAAATTTGTTAGATTTAATTGATGAAGATAAAAAAGAAATAAAAATAAGAATTGAATTTAAAGGTAATACAGCAAATTATAGATGTGATGAATTGAATTATAAATTAACTGTAGATTATTATTCTGAAAATGGTACTGCTACGTCAGATGCAACTACAAAAATGAAAGCATGTACTTATAGAAATAAAAATTGTTCTGGTAATAGATGCCAATGGTTCTGGGTAGTGTATGATGTAGAACCTGATGCTACTGTAACTCCTGGAACAGAAGGAAAAGAAAATTCGTCTTCAGTAGAAGGCAAAATAGCCTTATGTAGAGTATCATGTGAGCTTTTAAAAGAAAAATGTGATGATGGTGATGATGAGGCATGTAGAGAATATGAAGAGGATCCAAAATGTAGTGAAGTACAATGTACAACTTGGCTTGGAAATGTAACATGTACAAATACTGATAGTGAATTTGATTTTAAAGAAGGTATGGTTTTAAATGGTAGTGCTTGTACAGAACCTAATGAAGAAAATCCGGTTAAATGTGTAATTGATAATCAAGATGCTGCTGGTAATTCTTATGAAGCTAAAAATATGATAAGTAATGATTATTGTAGTGTTTGGTGTAAAGAAGATTATCATTTTAAAGTTCCCGGTCAACAAGCTTCATTAAGTGGAAGATATTTTACTTTGCAAGCTTCAATTACAGGCACTAAAACTTGTTATACTCCTAAATTAAATCGAGAAAAGTTTGAAGAAGACTATGAAGCAAATAGAAAAGCGGAAGTAGATGCATTTAATAAGTGGAATATGCTTGATAAATTAAATAAAAAAATAAATGCTGGTGATTTTGAAACACATCCACAATCTGGTGGATGGAAATCTGGAACATTTATTCCTTATGGAAACTTTAAATTGAATTTGGGTGGTTATGTAGGAACTGCTTATGCTTTTGTAGAAACAGAAAATTCATCATCCGGTGGTGGTACTGGTGGTCCTTCTACACCTCCACAAGTATATTATCTTAAATTTAATAACGTTCAAGTTTGTAAATCATCATATGATTGTCGATTTGTAAGTTTTAAGATTAAACTTAATAGTAATGTAATTTATATTCCATATATGGAGTTGAAAGGTTCTAATAGTTATAAATATAATTGGAGTTTTGATGCTTATAATCCTAATTATAATAATGAACAAAGAAGTACAGATAATGGATATGTATCAGGAACTTTAGTTAATGAATTAAGGAATAGAGTAGGTAGAAGTAATTCTAGTATATCTTGTGGAAATGGCACTGGATATAGTGTTAATTGTAGTATTGAATTATATGGAACTACGGAACAAGTAAGTTATAATACTTATAATTTATCAATGTATTCTTTACCTAATAACGGTCAAGAAGTTAGTGAATCATCTGTTAGTTTTTCTTATAATATTTCAACTGAAGCTAAAGATCCAGAAAAATTAACAAGTATATCTTATATAGTGAGTAGTGCTAGTAGTGATTTATCTACTAAAATAAACCAAGGAAATACTTTAATTTCTAATTATAATAGTTGTGCTAATTGGACTATTGATTATAATTTTGATCCAAAGATTAGTTTTGATTATGAAGAAGCTTATATGGATAGCTTTATTAAAAAAGAATTAGAAACTACTGGTACAACTTCGGGAGGTTCTATTTCTGTTCAAAGATGTGGCTATGAAGGAGAATACAAAGAAAACTTTGATAATAAAGAATTTAAAGATACAATTGATTCTAAATACAGCGAATGTAAAGGTGATGGTGGCTGGAGTAGCGGTAATTTAATGGAAGATATTGATAAGATGATTTGTGAATCAAGTGGTGGTAGTTTTAATTGCGATGTGAAGAAAATTTCAGTAACTAGAACACTTAGAATTAAAGAATCTTATACAAAAAGTGGAGATTATATTACACCTACGCAAGCTTATAATTTATTTCCATCAGGGACTATCGGTATAGGTGAGGAAAACCAAGATATTGAAAATAGTGAAATTTTACCTAATAAATTGCCAGTTGCTTACAGTACTGGTCAAGGTGTATGGACCTTTGCTTTACAAGTAAGTAATTTAGGTGAGTATTATGATAAGCAAGAATTAGGTCGTGTTTGGGGAAAATCTGATAGTGTTGTTGTTCATGTTTTAGAAGAAAATTCACAATGTTATTCAGATGATAGTGCTGTAAAGAGTAGTGTAAAAGTTGGCGGTGATACTTTAACTGATGGTGTATATGTTTGCGCTTATAAAGTTAATTGTCCAGATTGTCCGGTAGTTTGTGATGAAGATGGCTGTTATAATCCAGATTGTCCTGCTAATAATTGTCCGGTAATTTGTGATAAATGTTTATTTACAAATGGAGATATCAATGTAAATGCTAGACCAGTTACGCCGGGAGATATTAATCCAAATGATAGAAATTTGGGAGTTAATTGGTCTTCTCCAGCTACAGATGGTGGTACATCTGGTAGTGGTGGAGCTGGCAATAATGTTAATATTTCAACCGCTTTAGAATTAAAAGCTTATGCAACTACTACAGAAATTCAAAATGATGGAGAAGACATTTATGATATAACATTTGATAGTTTAGTTGAAGATTCGAATGATGATTTTTCAATGATAGTCTATATGGATAGTAATGTAATTAATTTTATAAAAACTTATAATACAAATAATGCTGGTAATGGTGGTTTTGCTAATAGTACATTAAAATGTTATGATCATGTATACAATGGGCAAACTTATAAAAATGTTTATTGTTATAGTACATTTATTGATGAATTAGTTGATAAATTTGGTGTTGCTAATAATGGCAATGATGCTAAAGTTAAATTTGGTGGTTCTGGTCGACCAAGAACGGAAGCTGAAAGAAATAGGACTCAAGATTCTGGTTATTGGACTACTTGGTCAGAAGTAACAGGTTCTAATTGGAATGTTAATACAACAAGCGTTTTAGAGGTTTCTAAACAAAATTATGGAACAAATGATATAGGACCATCTTGGAAATAGAAGGGAGGTACATTTAATTGAAAGAAACTTACTGGGGATATTGGATTGTAATTTTTGGTGTTGGTGTAGTAGTTATATTGCTTTTGATACAAAATGTTACCTCTAATAGCACCGAAGATTATTATACATTAAAACAAATAAGCGAAGCAGCTATGTTCGATGCGATTGATTATGGTTATTATCGGGAATATGGTGAATTAAAAATTAATAGAGAAAAATTTATTGAAAATTTTTTAAGAAGATTTGCCGAAGTTGCATCTTTAACAACTAAGTATACAATTACTTTTGCTGGTATTTATGAAGCTCCACCAAAAGTAAGTGTGGAAATTACTAGTGAAACGAACACTTTTGTAATATCTACTGATTCTGAAGAATTTGATATTTCTAACAGAGTTGATGAAATATTAGAATTAGGAAGTGGTTCTAGTAATTAAGTTTTAATAATGATTATAGTAAAATTACAATAAAACTTATTAATTTTGGTGAAATAAAGGAGGAATAAAAAATGGGAAATTTAGTTGCGACTATAAAAAGATTTATAAGTAATAAAAATACAGTAACGATACTAGCTGTTTTGGCAGGAGTTATTGTGCTTTGGTATTCTTATAATCAAAGAGTAGAGGCTGCGATTACGACGACGAGAATTCCTTATGCGATAGAAGCTATTGATAGTGGCTCTAAAATTGAAAAAGATAATCTTGGTCAAAAAGAAATCACTCAAAGTACTTTAAAGGATAATGATATTATTCAAAATGAAACTCAAATAATTGATAAGTATGTTTGTTTAGGTACAAGTATTCCAGCTAATGGTTTCTTTTATGCATCTCAAATATGTGATAGATTGCCTAATTCAGTTTTAGATGATATTCCAGATGGCTATGCTATTTATAGTTTAAGTGTTACTAATCAAACAACTTATGCTAATTCCATTCAACCAGGAGATTATATAGATTTATATATGTCTGCTGTTGATGATGATAAACAAATTATATATGGTAAATTAATTGAAAGTATTGAAGTTTTAGCTGTTAGAGATTCAAGTGGTAGAGATTTATTTTGGGATTCTTCAGCTGGTGATTCTGCCTTCTTGTTATTTGCTGTTAAAGAAGATATGCATTATATGTTAAATATTGCATCTTTAATTTCTAATTATCAAATTAAAATTACACCAGTTCCAAGAAATGCTTCTTATACTCAACATCCAGGCGAAACTAATGTAAGTAGCACTACTTTACAAAATTTTATAATGCGTAATGCTGCGGCAATAACAGAATAAATAAAGAGGGAGATGACTTAAGTGAATGATGCTATATTTTCACAAATTGATTTTGGTCCTTTAAAAGAATTTATAGATGATGATAATATTACCGATGTTTCTTATGGTAATGGAGGACAAATCCATCTTAAGACATTAGATAAAGGTGTTTATCGAGTTGAAAGACCAGAAATAAATAATGCACTTTTAGAAAAATTAGCTTTTCAATGTTCTAATGTTATGGGAAAAACATTTAATATGGCTCATCCCTTCTTAGATGCTGAGTCGGCTGAATTACGGTTAAATTTTATTCATGATTCGATAGCTACTAATGGCATAGCTTGTGTTATTCGGAAAACGCCAGCGAAAATAAGGCTTAATAGGGAAAAGTTATTGAGTGAACAATATGTTACTGAAGATTTGCTTAATTTTTTACTAACTTGTGTAGAGGGCCATTGTAATATTATGGTTAGTGGTGAAACTGGTTCTGGTAAAACAGAGTTAGTTAAGTATTTGGCAAGTCATACTAAAGAAAACGAAAAAATTATTACGATAGAAGATACTTTGGAACTTCACTTAGATAAAATATTTCCACATCGGGATATTGTAGCAATGAAAACTAATAATATTGCTTCTTATACGGATGTTTTGGTAGCATGTATGCGACAAAATCCACGTTGGATTTTACTTTCCGAAGTGCGTTCTGCTGAAGCGGTTACTTCAGTGCGAAATTCAATATCATCTGGGCATAATATTATTTCGACAATTCACTCTGATAGTGCAAGAAATGTGCCAATGCGTTTGTATTCTTTGCTAGAGTCTAGTCAAGATATTGAACAATTTTTGAAATCAATTCATCGCTATGTCCAAATTGCTATTCATGTTAAAGGTTATATGAGTGCCGAATTAGGAAGATTTCAACGGGAAATAGTAGAAGTTTGTGAATTTTTTGTCGATGAAAATAATGAAGCTGGATATAACATTATTTATAAAAAGAATTTAGATGGGGCAATTCATTTTAATAATCCGACTAAGTATTTAAAGGAGTATTTGGGTAGTCAAGGAGTTAAATTAAAAGATAATTTATTTGTAACTAGTGATAATTCGACAAATGAAGATAATCAGAATGTTGCAGTAAATAATGCAAATGAAGAAGCAATTGATTCTTTATAGAAGAGGAGGTGCATAGATGAGAACATGGCCAGAATTACTAATTTTACTTGCTTTAGCAATATTTGTGTTAGTATATCGTAATTCAAAAAATAGTAAAGAAGCTGTTAAAAATATAACGGATACTATTGGGGGAATATATAACAAATATGCACCATATTCATTTAAAGTTGTTAGAGAAAAAACTAAAGAATTAGGTCAAGAATATACAACTAGACAATATATTACGCAAATTGTTGTAATGGGAGGATTTGCAGGATTAATAGGATATTTCTATTTTTATAGTTTGGTTTGGGCTTTAGTTTATGGTGTTGCTACGATTGCTTTTATTCCTTATTTAGCTTATTTACGTTGTCAAAGAGTATATAGTGAATTTATTTTTGAACAAATTCAAACTTATACTACTAATGTTATTATGGAATTTAATACAACACAAAGTTTTGTTAAGAGTTTAGAGGGAGTAAGAGATTCAGGAATTATTGAAGAACCAGTTTTAGGTGATATAAAGAAAATGATTGATTTATCTTATCAAAATGGGACGATTGATGAATCAATTGAATATTTTAATGCTAAATATCCATTTTATATGGTAAAGAATATGCATCAATTGTTTTTACAAATTACTAAAGAAGGGGCAAAAGATGCCGGTGAATCTTTGGAAAATATGTCAATGGATATCGATGCTTTGGTTGAAGGAGTTTACCGAGATCAAATGGATAGAAAAAACTTCCATAAAAAATTCTTAACCTTTGCGGTTGTTTTGTTTTTCTTAGTAGTAGTTGTTGAATTTATGCTAGGGGAAGAAAATTATATTGAACTGTTAAATATTTGGTATGTACAAATAATTTTGCATTTAATAATTATTATAAATGTCTTCTTTCTTATTTCTGGTGAAAAATATTATAATGAAGATGTGGGGGCTGAATAATGCAAATAGAAATAATAATAATAATTGTCCTTATCTTTGTTGTTATGACTTATAATGGTCAGATAAGTTTAAAAGAATTAATAAACGATAATATTTTTCTATTTCGAAAGTTAAAAGAAGATGATTGGGATTTTTATGTAAGAGCTCGTTATGGAGATAATGGAAATCCTGATGCTTTGTTTAATAAAAGAATTAGAAATGGGATGTCGGCTATAGTATTAGCAATATTTTTCTTTATTACAGATTTGACACCAATAAAGCTTTTAATAGCTTTTGCTTTAGGATATTTTATATTTAAAATGGATTATATGAATATTAAATCTTATTATAAGAAACATATATTTTATATTGATAGTATGTTGCCTCATTATTTAAAAAGTATTGAAATATTAATTCAACACTATACGGTGCCGGTAGCTATTGGTAAATCGGTTTTAGATGCGCCAGATATTTTTAAAGATGGTTTGCAAGAGATGATAAATGAAATAAATTCAGGTGATGATTCAATAAATCCTTATATGAATTTTGCTAAAAAATATCCAGTAAGAGATTCGATGCGAATGATGCGGCTTTTGTATCGGTTAAGTTTGGGAAGCCAAGAGCGTAAACAAGAGCAAATGTTAATGTTTTCTAGGACTATTTCCAATTTGCAACAAAAAGCAAGAGAAACAAAATATAAAAATCGGTTAGATAAAATGGAAAGTAAAACGATGCAAATGTTAATAGCAACAGCTTTAGGAGTTATGGTATTATTAGTATTAGCAGTTTTACAAATGATGGATTTATAGTGGTGGTGACATCACTTTTTTTAATATTTTTAGCTAAAAAAACATAGTTCGACAATTTATTCTTAAGGGATGTGTTATGATAGAGGCATTTCATTTAAGAAACGAGGCGAACTTAATGATAGTGGAAATAAAAAATGAAGTTAAAATCTTTCAAAAAGATGAGATATTTAAGTCATTATTTCGATATAATTATTTTTTTACTTATTTGTATAAAGCTTTTTTGGAATACATGAAGGAAGATAGTAATATTGAAGTAATGTCGGTGACGGCAGAGAATTTAATGATGCCAGATTATCACAATATTCAGGAGTATTATGGAGATTTAGTTGGGACTTTAGATACTATGGATATCATATCAATAGAAATGTATACAGGAAGATTTAATAAGTTGAAATTTAAAAAAAGTAAGGGTTATTTAAATAGACTTTATGTAAATCAATTGCCAAAGATAAAGAATAAGAAAATAAATAATTATCGTAATTTACATAAAGTTATTAATATTAGTTTTATCAATAGTGATTGTGATGAATTAGCTCCAAGATTAATAAATAAATATTGTTTTATGGAAGAAGGAAGTATGTTTGGAAGAGATGATGAAGATACAATAATGTATTTAGTGAGACTTGATTTAGTAAAAGAAATAGCCTATAATGAAGATGAAAGTAAATTCATAAGACTACTTAGGATGTTAAATGCAACAAGTTATGAAGAATTAGAAAGATTAGCTAAAGGAGATGAGACAATGGAAGATATGATTGAGTATGTTAAAGAGTGGTGCAGAGAAAGCGAAAAAAATGGAAAAGAAGATTTCATAGAGAATTTAAAAGATGATATTCGGGAAGAAGCTAGAGAAGAATGGATTGAGATTGGTACTATGGAGGGTATTAAAATAGGTATTGAAAAAAATCGTTTAGATATAGCTGCACTTCTTTTAAAGAAAAAATATCCCATAAATGAGATAATTGAAATAACTGGTTTATCTAGGAAAGAAGTATTAGATATAAGGTAATTATAATATTTAAAGAAATTTGTAAATTAAAGTGTTAAAAGTTAAGGCAATCGCATAAAAAATTGATGTAAAGTAGAATTACAAAGAAGGGATGACATTGAATATAAGATTTTCAATA
>CANQTA010000024.1 GCA_947626655.1 uncultured Bacilli bacterium | reverse complement strand
AGCAAAGCGAAAAAGCATTTAAATTGGGTTCCTGTTGTCAAGAAGGAAATTGGAATAATTTTAAATACGCGATCTCCGTAAAATTGTGTCTAAAAACTTGACATAAATCCATATAGACAAATAAGTAATAAAAAAGATAAAGATGTATAGTAAAGAAAATAGATTTATAAAACAAAAAAATTACAATTTATATGAGTAAGGTTATCAAATTTTTTGATAGTCTTTTTTGTTATGTAACTTGATAGTAACTTAAAAGTTCTATAATTAATATAACAATACTTAATTTTCTAATGTTACAAAACTGTAAGGTTAGATAACACTTATTCATGGTATAATAATAAAATAAATGTGGTGAAATATATGAGTAAAATTATGATAGTTGAAGATGAAGAATTAATCTGTAATGAACTTTCTAAACTTTTAGAAAATAATAATTATGAAGCTATTATTTTAAAAGATTTTAAAAATGCTTTAAATGAAATATTAGAAGTATCTCCAGATTTAATTTTACTTGATGTAAATATACCTTTTATAAATGGAGAGGTATTATTACAAAATTTAAGAAAAGAGTCTAATATTCCGGTTATTATGGTTACAAGTATTAATTCAGAAACGGATGAAGCATTGTCTATTTCTTATGGTGCAGATGATTATATTACTAAACCATATAATCCTAATATTTTGCTTTTAAGAATAGGAGCAGTGTTAAAAAGGACAAAAACAAATTACAATACAAATGGGAATGACCTAACTTATAAAGAATTAAAATTTGATTCTCAAAAAGGAATAATTAAAAAAGATGATGTAGAAATAGAACTCACAAAAAATGAAATGATTATTTTTTCCTATTTATTAAATCATCAAAATAAAATTGTTACTCGTGAAGAACTTATGACAATATTATGGGATAATTCAGAGTATGTTAATGAAAATGCCTTAACAGTTAATGTAAGTAGACTCCGAAATAAATTAAAAGAAATTGGATATGAAGATGCAATAGATACAAGAAAAGGATTAGGGTACATTTTATCATGAAAATAGGTGCGTATTTTAAAGATAATTTATATAAGTTATTAGTATTTATTGTTTGTTATGTTTTCAATTTACTCATCTTCTTTGCATTTAAAGTAGAAAAGCAAGTTATTATTTCTTCATCATTTTTATATGTTATTTGTTTTATGCTCGTTTTATTAATACCATATTTTAGAAAGAAAAACTTTTATGATAATCTACTTGCAAATATTGAATCTCTTGATAAAAGTTATTTGGTATTAGAAACTTTATCTAAACCAGAATTTTATGAAGGAGAATTATTATATCAAGCCTTATATGAAGTAAATAAATCAATGAATGAAAATGTAAGACTAATAGAAGAACATTTACAAGATTTTAAAGAGTATATTGAAATGTGGATTCATGAAGTTAAAATACCTCTTTCTACTTTAGTTTTAATAAGTAATAATCATAAAGAACAATTTGATAAAAAGACAAAATTACAATTAAAAAGATTAGAAGATTATATTGATCAAGTTCTTTATTATGCCAGAAGTGAAAATGCGGAAAAAGATTATTTAATAAAAGAAGTAGATTTATCAAAAGTTATTAAAAATGTAGGTCTTAAAAATATGGATGAAATACTCGAAAATAAAATAGATTACATTGTCGAAAATGTTCAATATAAAATATTAACGGATTCTAAATGGTTAGAATTTATTTTAGGTCAAATAGTTAATAATAGTATTAAGTATAAAAGAAATATTGATAATTCTTATATTAAAATATTTGTTCAAGACGGAGAGAAAACAACAACTTTAGTAATTGAAGATAATGGTATAGGAATAAAAGAATCTGATTTAAAACAAGTATTTGATAAATCATTTACAGGAGAGAATGGAAGAAATACTAATAAATCTACTGGAATGGGATTATTTATTGCCAAAAATATGTGTAAAAAATTAGGACATAAAATAGATATAGAATCTAAATATAATCAATATACAAAAGTTTATATAACTTTCGCCAAAAACAAATTTTATGATGTTTTAAAGTAATGTTACAAAATTGTAATGTTCTGTAATATTAAACGAACGACAAAATAGTTTTTTTGGATTATTATGTTTACGAAAGGAGAAAAATTTTTATGGAAAATATTTTAAAAGTTGACAAAATTGAAAAATACTATGGTAGTCGTTCATCTTTAACAAAAGCGATTGATAATTTATCTTTTGAAGTAGAAAAAGGCGAATTTGTTGCTATCATGGGAGCATCTGGTTCAGGTAAAACAACTCTTTTAAATTGTATTTCTACGATTGATAAAGTTACAGCAGGACATATTTTTGTCGGAGGATTTGATATTACTAAATTAAAAGGTAATGAACTAAATAAATTTAGAAGAGAAGAATTAGGATTTATCTTCCAAGATTTTAATTTATTAGATACTTTAACAGCTTATGAAAATATTGCTCTTGCTTTGTCTATTCAAAATGTTAGCCCATCTTCAATAGAACAAAAGATAAAGGAAGTTGCTTCCGAATTAGATATAAAAGATGTTTTAAGTAAGTATCCATATCAAATGAGTGGAGGACAAAAACAAAGAGTAGCAAGTGCAAGAGCTATTGTTACAAATCCAAAACTAATTTTAGCAGATGAACCAACAGGAGCATTAGATTCTAAATCATCTAAAATGTTACTAGAAAAATTTAACTATTTAGATGAACTAGGAGCTACTATTCTTATGGTTACACATGATGCTTTTACAGCTAGTTATGCACGAAGAGTAATCTTTATCAAAGATGGTAAAATTTTTAAAGAGATTCGTAAAGGAGAGTGTTCTCGTAAAGAATTTTTTGATAAGATTATTGATGTTGTAACTTTACTTGGTGGCGATTTGAATGATGCTTTGTAAGTTATCACTTAAAAACATCAAGAAGAGTATTAAAGATTATGCCATCTACTTTTTTACACTTATTCTTGGTATTTCTATATTCTATGTTTTTAATGCACTTGATAGTCAAACGGTGATGATGGATGTTTCTTCATCAACACAAGATTTAATTGATCTTATGATGACAGTACTTTCTAGTGTTAGTGTATTTGTATCATTTATCTTAGGATTTCTTATTATATATGCTTCCAAGTTTTTAATGAAACGAAGAAATAAAGAGTTTGGAATTTATTTGACTTTAGGTATGAGTAAAAGAAAAATATCTTTAATATTATTCTTTGAAACATTATTTATTGGTATCATTTCACTTTTAGTGGGACTCGGACTTGGGGTGTTACTATCACAAGCTATGAGTTTAGTTGTTGCCAATATGTTTGAAGCAAATCTCACAAAGTTTGCATTTGTCTTCTCATCATCTGCTTGTATTAAAACGATTATTTATTTTAGTATTATGTATTTTCTTGTTATGATATTTAATACTGTAAGTGTAAGCAAATGTAAGTTAATCGATTTATTAAATGGTGCAAAAAAGAGCGAAAAAATTAAATTAAAAAATCCTTATTTATGTATTATTATCTTCATCATTTCTTGTATTGTACTTGGAAAAGCATATCACATGGTAACTGTTGAATTTTTAACTTTACAAGAAGTTACTGATGTATTAAAACCAATTATAATGGGTGTAGTTTCTACATTCTTTATTTTCTGGTCTTTATCAGGATTAATTTTAAGAATTGTTCAAAGTTTAAAAAAATACTACTATAAGGGTTTAAATAGCTTTACATTAAGACAGTTTTCAAGCAAAATTAACACAACAGTATTTGGGGTAACAATTATTTGTTTAATGTTATTTGTAACTATATGTTTGTTATCTGCTTGTCTTACTATGAAAAACTCTATGAATGCTAATATTAAAAAATATGTTCCAGCAGATGCCATATTTACTCAAAATATGAATATGGATAAATATTATGATGATTATCGAAGATATGGATATAATGATTCGCAAATAAAAAACTCTCATTATACAGCTAAAGAAATGTTTGAATTATTTAATTTTGATATTACTTCATATTTTAAAGATTATATAGAAGTTAATACTTATGCAACAGAGAATTTAACACTCAATCATACCTTAGGTTCAAAACTAGATAGCATTAGAACACAATTTCCATTTTTAGCTTATGATTCCAAAGAACCTATTATGAAAATTAGTGATTATAATAAAGTAGCTAAATTTTATGGAATAGCTGAATATTCTTTAAGTGACAGTGAATATATGGTTATTGCTAACTTTAAATCTATGGCAAGTGTTAGGGATATTGCTCTTAAAAATGGTGAGGCAATTAATTTATTTGGGCATACTTTAAAACCTAAATATGATTCTTGCAAAGAAGGGTTTTTAGAAATGTCTAGTAATCCCATAAATTCTGGAATTATATTAGTACCTGATAATGTTGTAGATGAAGATTACTTAATTTATAATCATTTAATAGGTAATTATAAAATAACAAACAATGATGCAATAATGGAAATAGAAAATAATATAAACAATCTAACTAAAAATCCAAAAGCAAGTGAATATTTACTTCCAAGTGGATCAACAAAACTGGCTATTAAAGAAGCAACAGTAGGATTATCAGCGATGGTTACATTTATTGGCCTTTATTTAGGAGTAATTTTCTTAATTAGTAGTGCAGCAATTTTAGGTTTAAAAGAATTATCTGAAAGTAGTGATAATAAAGAAAGATTTAAAATGTTAAGGAAAATTGGTACAGATGAGAAAATGATTAATAAAGCATTATTTAGACAAATTGCTATATTCTTTATGTTACCTTTAACACTTGCCTTAATTCATTCTATTTTTGGAATAATGTTTGCAGTTAAAATATTAGAAGTATTTGGAACAGATGAGTTATTACCATCTATCATTGCAACAGCTATATTTATTGTGATTATCTATGGTGGATATTTCTTAATTACTTATTATTGCAGTAAAAGTATTATAAAGGAAAGATATTAATATGTTACAAATCATTAGTGATATATTTAATAGTTGGTGGAGGGGGATTAGTTTTTGACTAATCTTTTTACAATATGAGTTATTTTATTTCAATTAAGACAGCTATTATAGTTTTTCCTTTAATAGCATTATTGTTTTCTATTCCTTTTGTATTACATCAATATCATAAATATGGCTCAATTAATCATTATCGAGTTTTAATTGTCTATTCATTTATTCTTTATTTAATAACAATATATTTTTTAGTTATTTTACCTTTACCAAATAAAGAAGATGTTATTTATAAACCTAATATGGTAAACTTAATTCCTTTTAGATTTATTAATGATTTTATAAGAGAGTCATCTTTTGTACTAAATGATCCTAGTACTTATTTAAAAGCTATTAAAGAACCATGTTTTTATACAGTTATCTTTAATATTTTGATGACTATTCCTTTGGGAATGTATTTAAGATATTACTTTAAATGTGATTTTAAGAAAACATTATTTATAAGTTTTATTTTAAGTTTATTTTTTGAATTAACGCAAGTATCAGGGTTATATGGGTTATATTCATATCCATATAGAGTATTTGATGTTGATGATTTAATTATGAATACTTTAGGAGGAAAACTAGGTTATTTCATAATGGGATTTGTAGATAATTTTTTGCCAACAAGAGAAAAAATAGATGAAGATTCTTTAGAAAAAGGGAAGGTAGTATCTGGATTTAGAAGAATAACAATGTTTTTTTGGGATATTTTCTTATATGTTCTTATCGTTATATTTATTTCTTTGTTTATAAATAATAAGTATATACCTTTAATTATATTTATTATTTACTTTATTGTTTCTCCTTATTTTAAAAACGGGCAAACTTTGGGTAGTAAATTTTTAAATGTAAGATTAGAATTTAAAAAATATAAACTTATTAATATGATATTTCGAATTATTTTCTTGTTTTTATATTATTTTGGTAGTATATTTGTAACTTTTACTATAATTTTCTTTATAGCAAATAATTTTAACTTAAATGGGACACAGGAGTTTTTATTGCTTATTATGACTTTTTTGGGAATATTTATATTTTATTTAATAAATATATTAGCTTTATTTAAAGATAAAAAAATATATTATGATAATTTTTTTAAAGTTAAATATGTTAGCACTATAAATAAAAAGGTTGATAGTAAAATTTTTATTAAGCATTAGTGTATGCTTTAAAAAATAACAATTATAATTCAAAATCATATAAAGATTGTTTTTTCATGATATAATATTTAGTGAAGTGAGAAAAAATGAAAGTTAAAACAATTATTATTATTTTAATTAGTGTTATTTTATTTTTTTTAATTAGTTTATATTTATACTATGAAAATAATTATTTACAAGTTAGTAATTATATAATTGAAAATGAGAAAATTCCAAAGGATTTTGATGGTTTTAAAATTGTTCAAATTTCAGATTTTCATAACACAAAATCAAAAAAATTAGTAAATGATTTAGTAGAAGAAATAAAAAATTCTAAATCTAATATAATAGTTTTAACGGGAGATTTAGTAGATTCTTATAAAACGAATATTAATATTGTTATATCATTTGTAGAAAAAATTAATAATATGGCACCAATTTATTATGTTACAGGTAATCATGAAGCAAGAATAGAGAATTTTGCTGAGCTTAGAGATAAACTAGAAAAAAATAAAGTTATTATTTTAGATGGCAAATTAGAAATAATTAAAAAGGGTAATGGTGAAATAAACTTAGTGGGTATTGATGATCCAAGTTTTAATTTTGATACTTATCGTGATGATTCAACAATAATTCAAGATAGTTTAATTCCTATATCATACAATAAAAATAATTTTAATATTTTATTATCTCATCGACCAGAACTTATAGAAACTTATGCTAAAAATAATTTTGATTTAGTTTTATCGGGTCATGCCCATGGTGGACAAATAAGGATACCTCTTATTGGAGGATTAATTGCTCCTAATCAAGGTTTGTTTCCTAAATACACAAGTGGTATTTATGAGATGAATAATACTAAAATGATTGTAAGTCGTGGAATTGGAAATAGTATTCTACCATTTAGAATAAATAATCGTCCAGAGTTAGTAGTTGTAGAGTTAAAGAATAAGTGAAAAATTATGGGTTGTTATGAGAAGACTAGAAATAGTTTGTTTTCTTATTGTATATTTATTAAAATGTTAATCTTAGTTGACAAATTTCCAACTCAAACAGGTAGATTGTAACTAAAATAAAATGTATAATTTTAGGCATGAGGTGGAAAAAGTGAATAATTTAGGTGAAAGATTATTTAAGTTAAGGAGAGATAAAAAATTATCGCAAGAAGAAGTAGCAGATAAATTAAATGTTACAAGACAAACAATATCGAAGTGGGAAACCAATCAAAGTATGCCTGATTTTGATAAAGTTGTTCCTTTATGTGAATTGTATGGTATTACACCAGATGAATTGTTTATTGAATTAAAAGATAAAGAAACTTCTAAAAATAATGAATTTGTTATTAATGTAGAAGAAGAACAATTAAAAACAAGTAAAAAAGCTAAAGGAATAGCCATTAGTGTTGGTTTATATTTTTTATCTATTATATGGATAATGATTTCTATACCTGTTATGAATATGAATCCGATTGTAGCAGCAGCTATCTTCTTACTTATTTGTGGTTTTTCAACAGGTATAATAATCTATGTATGTATTAAATATAAAAAAACTAAAATAAAAGAAGAAACTAAACTAGATAAGTTAAGAAATCAAATTTCAAATGTAGTAGCAATAATATTTACTATTATGTACTTAATTATCAGTTTTAAAACGATGGCTTGGCATTTAACATGGATAATATGGATAATATTTGGTTTGTTTGAAGAAATATTAAAATTAATATTTATGCTAGGGAGTTATAAAGATGAAAAATAAAAAATGGATTATAACTTTAATCATTATATTATCTATTGTTATGATTGTTTTATCAATATTTTTTGTTGGTCTTTTACAAGGTAATTTTAAATTTAATGGTTTTAAATTTGGCTTAAAAATTAGTAATGAACTCATATTAGATGAAACTTATGAAGAAAAATTTAATAGTATTGTGATAGATGCTACTATAAGTGAAATTTTTATAAAAAGAAATGATACAGAAAATATTAAAGCTGTAATTTATGGGGAAAAAGATTATACAAATGTTGAAAATAATCTTGAAACTTTAAACATTAAAATAAGTGAAAAAAATTGTATAGGATTTTGTTTTAATCAAAAATCAGCTAGGATAGAAATATATTTACCAAAAGAATATGATGGAAAGATTGATATAAAAAATAATTATGGTGATATTTCTATTGATGAATTTTTAAATGCTAATATTATTGTTGAAGAAGATTGTGGAGATGTTTTAATACTTGGTGGTAATATAGTTAAGGTAGATAATAATTATGGTGATATCGAAATAGGTGAATCCAATATAGCTACTATAAATGAAGATTGTGGAGATGTTTCTATTTCTAATATTAATGATGTAACAGTTAAAAATAGTTATGGTGATATAAAAATTAAATCAGTTGATAGCTATCTTTATCTTGAAAATGATTGTGGTGATATAAAACTTAATAATATTAATTTAAAAAAAGATTCTTATATTAAAAATGATTATGGTGATATTGAAATAGGTAATACAAATGAAGTATTTATTGATGCTAAAACAGATTTAGGAAAAGTAAAAATTAACAATAATTATCATAAAGCAGATATTATTTTAAAAATTGAAAATGATTGTGGTGATATAGAAGTCAATAACTAAAGAAAACAAGTGGCAAACGATATTTATAGTTTGCTATTTTTCATGATATAATAACAAATGAAAGAAATAGTAATTTTAGAAATGGAGAATTTATTATGAAAGTATTGTTAGTTAATGGAAGTCCACATAAAGAAGGATGTGTTTATACTGCTCTTAGTGAAGTTGCGAAAGAATTAAATATTGAGGGAATAGAAACAGAAATATTTTGGATAGGCATAAAACCTATATCAGGATGTATTGCATGCCATAAATGTTCCGAAATTGGAAAATGTGTATTTAATGATGTTGTAAATGAGTTTGCTGAAAAAGCCAAAACTGCTGATGGATTCGTATTTGGAACACCAGTTCATTATGCATCAGCATCCGGAGCAATTACATCTTTTATGGATAGACTTTTTTATTCAACTTTTGCAAACCAAGAAATATTTAGACTAAAACCAGCAGCAACAGTAGTTTCGGCAAGAAGAGCAGGAACGACTGCAACATTTGACCAATTAAATAAATATTATACAATGAATCAAATGCCAGTAATTTCCTCTAGATATTGGAATATGGTTCATGGATCTAATCCGGAAGAAGTAAAAAAAGATGAAGAAGGTATGCAAATAATGAGAATACTTGGTAAAAATATGGCTTATTATTTAAAATGCATTGAAGTTGGAAGAGAAAAAGGGATTAAGCCACCAGCATTAGAAGAAATTACATTTACAAATTTTATTAGATAATTAAATTGCTAGTTCATTTGCAAAAATCTAAAAAAATGGAAGTTTTGCAAATGTATTTGCAAAACTTTACAAAATAATTTTTTGTTGGTATTAGAAGAAATGGTAAATTGCCACTTTTATTAGTGTTTAAAGAAGATTTTATTAAAAGAAAGCGCCAAATAATAAATAATAATTTATGGAGTTGAAAATGAGTATTGAAGAAGAAGTATTTATAAAAACAAAAGTTGATTTTGATAAAATATTAGCCTATGGATTTAAAAAAGAAAAATCTTTGTATAAATATTCTAAGAATATTATGAATAATAAGTTTAGAGTTGATATTGAAATAAACAATGTGGGTATAGTTAAAGGGAAGATTTTTGATTTGGCTTTTAACGAAGAATATACCCATTTTCGTGTGAAAAATAGTTTGGGTTCTTTTGTAAGTCAAATTAGAAATGAATTTAAAAATTTATTAGAAGATATTAGAAATAATTGTTTTATTAAAGAAGATTTTATATATGAACAATCAAATAGAATAGCATTATTAATAAAAGAAAAGTATGGTGATTCTCCAGAGTTTGAATGGGAAAAATTTCCCGGATATGCCACTTTTAGAAATAAAGATAGCAAAAAATGGTATGCTATAATAATGAACGTTGCTTATAATAAATTAGATAAAAAAGCTAATGGAGAAGTAGAAATAATTAATCTAAAATTAGAACCAAGTGAGATAGAAGAGTTATTAAAATTAAATGGATTTTATCCTGCTTATCATATGAATAAGAAAAGTTGGATTTCAATTATCCTAAATAATACTATATCAGATGAAAATATCATGAATTTAATTGCGAAAAGTTATTCATATACAGTTATAAATAAAAATGAGGCTAAAAATGAGTGGATAATACCAGCTAATCCAAAATATTTTGATATCGAAAAAGCTTTAGAAGAAAATAATACAATTATATGGAAGCAAAGTACAGATATTAAAATAAATGATATTGTTTATATATATGTTGGCCAACCTTACTCATCCATTATGTACAAATTTAAAGTAGTAGAGGTGAATATTCCTTATGAATATAAAGATGAAAATTTAAAAATTCAAAAAGCTATGAAAATAGAATTGATAACAAAATATGAAAAAGGAAAAATAGCATTTAGTAAATTAAAAGATTTTGGAGTAAATGCAATTAGAAATCAAAGGTATATGCCACTAGCGTTAAGTGAATATATAAATAAAATTATAAAATAAAATTAGATAATAATTTTGAGTGTTAGAATATCTAGACTAATTTATAAAAATTTCTAGAATTGTTCAATAAATCTATTAAAAACTTAAGTAAACCTTTGGTATGTTTTAAAATGAATTAATAAATGTTATAGTTCTTCTTGAAAGGAGCAAGAAATATGGATCAAGAGAGTATTGGAAAATTTATTGCTAAACAGAGAAGATTAAAAGGCTTAACGCAAGAAGAACTAGCTGAACAATTAGGTATTACGAAAAATGCTGTTAGTAAATGGGAAAGAGGTTTATGTTTAATGGATATGTCTTTACTTAAACCGCTTAGTGAAATATTAGAAGTAAGCATCAATGATATACTTGCTGGAGAAATTATAGAGAGTAAAGATATCGAAAAAAAGAGTGAAGAAAATATTATCAAATTGACAGAATTAGTTAATTTAAAATCTATGCGTTATGGTATTATTGGAATGACTTTATTCTTTATCATTTTAGTTATAATTTCTACTTTTAAAGATGTTAATTCAGCAGCTTTAGTTAGTTTACTGTGTGCTTATAATTGTGTTACTTTTTTAAGTCGTTATAAAATAAAAAAAGATAAAGCTGATTTGTTTTCGGGAGTTATGTTTTTTATCGCTGTTATTTGTAATACTATTGCTTTTATATTATCATAATATTTATTAACTCTACTAATGGTAGGTGTTAAAAATTAATTTAATATTATATAGTTGTTTTTGAAAGGAGCAAGAAATATGAATCAAGAAAAAATCGGAAAATTTATTGCAACTACAAGAAAAGAACAAAACTTAACGCAAGAACAACTAGCTGAAAAATTAGGCCTAACTTATAAAGCAGTATCGAAATGGGAGTGTGGTAAAGGACTACCTGATGCTTCGATAATGATTGAACTATGTAAAATTTTAAAAATTACTGTTAATGATTTACTTAGTGGTGAAAGAGTTGATGAAGAAAATTATCAGAAAAAATTAGAAAAGAATATTATTGATACGATAGATTATTCTAATAAAAAAGTAATAGAAAAAAATAAATTAATTTATGAAATGATTATGGTCTTTGGTTTAGGTTTAATTTTTATGGCTTTTACCATTTATCCTACTGATAGTAGTTGGGGTTCTATTCATTCACTAATAGGATTACTTATATCTACTTTTGGCTTTGTTAACATTAAAAGAGAGAGAACGGTTTTTAAAAAATTATTTTTAGGTGTAAGTTATTTTATGATTGTTTTTATACTACTACTTTGGGTTGATTATTCTAATGTAATTTTAAATAAAGTTCCTCCTAGATTTTCTTATCTTATCAAAACAACTGATGATATGATTTTATATGAATCACCTTTATGTAATGTGTATAGAATAAATAGAAATACTAGAAATGAATATTACATAATTGATACTAAAAAGAAGTATAATGAAGATAATATACCAATAACTCCTTTTAATAGAGATAAAGCAGGAATAGAAAATATTATCCAATTTAAAGATAAATATGTTGGCAATAATAGTAATAATAGCCATTTAATTGATAATTTACCACTGGCTGAATATGGTTATGTTTTTGAAATAGATTCAATTAATTTAGAATTAACAATTAACTATTATATTACTGATTGGTATATTAATGAAAATTATTATTTAGAAAAAGCTTTATTATATAATGCAGTAGCAATATTTGCTTTAATAGATAATGTGGAACAGCTTACTTTTAATTTTAGTGGTAATACTTATACAGTAAGTAGAGAACAACTTAAAGAATTATATCCTAATTTTGCAGATATAGCTAATAATGGAGTTAATCAAAGTAATTTCAATAAGTATTTAGAAAGTAAAATAAATGATAATAATTTTGTAGAAAATACTTTTAAGAAAATATTTGTTAATTAAAGTATTTTTAGTAAAAAAAATAATATCAATTTTAGTTTTTGATATTGTTTTTATTTGCATATTCACTTTTTAAGATATTTTCTATTTCTTCTGGCGACTCCTTACATCCATTATCTAGCCATTTTTTTATAATAGCATTTAATCCGGCTTTAAAAAATTCCATGTGATAATCTACATATTTATCATTATATAATTCTTTGGATAAATGATAATCGTATTCTCTTATAATAAAATTTTGATCCATGTTTAATTTAAAATAGGTATTATAAAATATTTGATTGTCTTTTATATGTTTAAAAAGTTTTAAGAAATTATTTGAATTGTTTTGAGTATCTTTTTCTTCTTGATATAAAAATGATACTTCTTGCTCTAATTCTTGACCTATTTTATCTGCTAAATCGTAAATATCAAGATAATTAACATAAAAAGTAGAACGATTTATTTTAGCAAGTTTGCAAATATCTGTTACTGATATTTCACTTATTTCTTTGGCTTGTAATAAAGTTATAAACACTTTACTTATTTTTTCTCTTGTTTCTTTTCTTCTTTTATTATTTGGTGTATTCATATATTCACTCCTTTTAATTGGACAAATGTCTATAAATTGTTGATTGTATTTTTCTTTCGTAAAGATTATACTAAAATTGTAATAAAAAGACAAGTGTCTTATTATTGAAAGGGAGTGATTGTATGTCTAAAATAGTAGATGCTAATAAGAAAATTGAAAAAGCAGTTGTTGGTGGATACAAAGCAGTTGAGAACACAGTTGTTGGAGGATATAAGAAAGTTGAAGATAAATTTGTTGATACTTTCTTAAAAAAAGATGGTGAAACAATAGAAGAAGCAAAAGTAAGATTACAAAAAGAACAAGAAGAAAGAGAACAAGAACAACATAAACATTCAAAAACAACCGAGGAAATACAAGCTGAAATTAAAGAAAAATTAAGTAAATAAAGTTATATGGAGGAAAGATTATGAAAAAAGAAACTTTATTAGAGATTATTTTAGGGACTATTGGTGGTTTAGTATTTGCAATAGGTATGTGTATGTGCTTAATACCAGAATGGGATTTATTTAAAGCAGGCGTTGTTGTAGTAATTTTAGGATTTATCATTCTACTTTGTATTATTCCTGTTTATAGAAGTAATCATCCTAAAAAAGCACACGCACCTATAAATTGGGGAATTGTATTTACCTGGATTATTGGAATAGTTGGAGCATTAGTAATGGGCTTTGGTATGAGTAAAGTTATGGTTGGAGATCCAACAAAAACTGATTTGCTAATTGGTATTGCAACAGGTATTATAGGTTTACTTATTTGCGTATTTAACTACCCAATATATTCTTATTTAAAAAATAACAAAGATTAGTTATTTACTTGGAAGAATATTCTTCCTTTTTTCTTTTAATGTTAAAATTATATATAGTTAGAGGTGTGATATGAAAAAGATATTAAACAAATTATTTGTTCCTAATAAAATAATTGGATTCATTTTATTTAATTTGGCTTTTGGTTTACTGATCTATGTTTTTAGTTGTCATTTAGAAGATACACCTATTGCTTATATAAGTTATCTTTTATCTACTTATGCTCTAATTATATTTTGTATTTGGTTTTATAAAATGTGTGAATTTGGTAATAATGCTATAAAGAAATCTAAACATTATGAGTTGTATAAAAAACACGAGCTTTTAATAACAAAATATAGTCTAGCATTTGCTACTTTATTGCACTTTGTTTATGGTATCTTTAAGTTAGGTACAGGACTTTATTATATGTCGTGGTGGTTTATTACTTTTGCAATTTATTATTTAATATTGTGCTTAATGAAGTTGTCTATTGTAAAAGATATAAAAAACGATGTTGGTAAAAATTTAAAAAAAGAATATAAAAAATTAAAATTAACAGGCATAATTCTATTATTTCTAAACTTAATATTAACGGGTATGATTGTCTTAATAATTAGACAAAATCAAGAAATAACTTATGCAGGATTTATTATCTATATTGTTGCTATGTATGATTTTTATCTAATTATAAGTGCTGTAATAAATGTCATCAAATATAGAAAAGATCATAGTCCACTTTTAGCATCAAGTAAATGTATTAACTTAACTGTTGCAATGATTTCAATGATTTCTTTGGAGGTTGCGATGGTTTCTGAGTTTGGAACAAATGATAGTGAATTTAAAATGATAATGACTAGCATAATGGGATTCGTAGTATGTATCATAAATACTTCTATGTCTATATATATGATAGTTAGAGCTAATAAAAAGTTAGAAATATATAATTTGAATTAAGAGAACGAAAAATTTTATTTTTGGTTGGCATAGCTTTATTAAATACTGCTAACTTTTAACTTAAAAATATAAATGTAATATATTGACGATGATACGGATAAATGATAGAATATCCGTATGAATGAACAAAAATACAGGAATTATTTATCAATTATGATATAGAGAAAATAATAAAAATTGTTGTGAAATATATAATAAGTAGTACGTACAGTAATGAGAAGAAACATTCAAGAATTATCTTGAAAAATTTTGTTTATTTGATTGATATAATTATATTAAATAAAAATGCATGAGAAGATAATATGTTAATTATCAAAGAGTTTGTTATATTGGAGTTAAATTGCAAGATGAAGGAAAATAATTTATTTAAAGCAACAATATCATTTGAAGATAATAAATATATGGATATAATATTATATTTGCTTTATAATGGCAAAAATAAATTAAAAAATAGTATTCCGCAAATAAAATTTAAAATATGGGGTAAAAAGAATTATTTAACAGTTGATATAACTAATTTAAAAATAGTAGAATCTTTAAAGAAAATAAAGAAAGATGATAAAAGAATAATTGATGAAGTTTTAAAGTATGTAAAAGAGCATCAACAACTATTACTTGATTATTGGAATGCTGATATAAAAGAATTTGAAGCTAAACAAATATTTTATGAAGAGAAAAAAGAACATTTTGGATGTTGTAGTTTATCTGGAAAAATAACTAATTTACCAATGAATTTACTTCTTTATTGTTCCTATACTCTCGATAGAGATAATATTATATTTTTTCAAAATGATTATGGACCACTCAATTACAATAATATGATTATGATGAGTGTTGATAAAGATGATCCTTATGTATTAGTCGATCGAAAAATAAATATAAAAGAAGAAGATATTGTGTTATTAAAAGAATTTATTAAGAAGAATTATGAAGTCTTAACTAATTATAATAATGATGAGCTAGAAGATAGTGAATTATTTGAAGTAATTCAAAAGATAGAAAGATAAAAAAATAAAAGATGTTTAAAGACTGTGGTTTTTTAGTTTAGATGCCATTATTGCAGTCAGCTATTGTGTTAATTCAAAAGACACAACTAATTTTAGAATATGGGCAAATAATACTTTAAAACCGAATTATTAAAAAATGGTCCAAAATTTGGTAAAGTTTATTTTGATGAATTACTAGTTAAAATTAAAGAAATTAGAGCAAGCGAAAGAAGATTTTATCAAAAAATTACAGATATTTATAAAGAATGTAGTTATGATTATGATAAAAATAGTAAAATTACAAAAGAGTTTTACAAAAATGTGAAAATAAACTACACTTTGCTATCACAGGAATGACGGCACCAGAAATCATATATAATAGAGTTGATTCTAAAAAGATTATATGGGACTTCAAACTTGGAAAAATGCTCCTAATGGAAAAATTCTTGAAACAGATGTTGTAATTGCTAAACATTATTTGAAGGAAGAAGAAATAAAAGAATTAAATAATTTAGTATCTATGTATTTAGATTTTGCTGAACGCCAAGTAAAATTAGGTCATATTATTTCTATGAAAGAATGGAAAGAAAAATTAGAATCGTTCTTAAAAATAAATGAATATAACATTTTGAAAGATAATGGTAAAATTACAAGGGAAATAGCAGATAAATTAGCACTTGATGAATATGAAAAATATAGAGTTGTACAAGATCAAAAATATATATCAGATTTTGATGAACTATTAATTGAAGCACAAAGTATTGAATCATCAGAATAAAATCGAATATGTAATGATGAAAAAACAAATAGTAATTTGTATTGGAGGTTGAATACTATATGGAGCCATTTATAGCAGATTTGATAAACGATTCTAAGGTACCTAAATGGATAAAATATGGATTAGTAATTCTGTTATGTTCATTTAATTATTTTTATTAGTGTTATGTGTGCTATTTCTAGTCCATTTATATTTGGCAAAATATTTGGAATTGTCTTATCAATTATATTTTTAGGTATAGAAATATTTCTATGTATAAAAATAGCAAAAAATAATGATAAAAAACTGATTGTATAAGTGCAAGAAGTCAAATAAAAAATTGAATTTAATAAAATAAATGGTAATTTGTATAATTGAACAATTTAAAAAAGTTGTTCTTTTTTTTGAACAACTATATATTTATTTTTAAATACTTATCTATATTGGATGCCAGTTCTTCTGGAGTTTCTTTATATCCATTTTTTAACCAATAATAGTATAAGTACCAGTAACCACCTGCTAGAAAATGAGCATCTTCATTTGGTAAGTCGTTGTTAAATTTTAAAATAGTATCTATAAAGTTATTTTCTATAATATAGAGTAGATTATTTTTTAAATATAATTTAACTATTTTATCTTGCTCTTTCATGTGATTTAAAACTTTTACCATTTTTATTTTAAAATTATTTTTATAATTTGCAAGATCGCTCTTAATAATAAATTCATCTGTAATAGATCCTATTTTTTTTATAAGTATTTCTTCCGTACTATTATAATTTCTATAAAAAGATTTTCGGCAAACCCCTGCTTCTTTTACTAATTTAGTAATATTTATATTAGCATAAGGTTCTTTTTCCATAAGTTTAAATAAAGCATCGCTTATGTAATCTTTGACTAACATATTATCCATGATACATTTCTACCTCCTTTGTGTCATTTGGCATTGGATATATTGAAAAAAAATCTATCGTATGCTACACTTGTGTCATTGATAATATATCAAAAAAAAATATATATTTCAAGTTAGGAGTTAGAAGTATGAAAAAAGTGTTAAAAATAATTGGAATTGTAGTTTTAATTTTGATAATATTGCTTGTAATATTATCAATTAAAGGATATATTGAAAGCCAAAAAACTGTTTACGAAGATGACTATTATAAAGATTTTCAATCAAATGAAGAACTAGAAACAAAATATTCCGAATTAGGAAATTATGAAGTTTCTTATGAAGAACATGAGTCGGAAAATAGTTTTATTAAAAAAATTAGAATATGGTATCCAAAAGAACTAGAAAATAATAATCGGGAATACCCAATGATAATAGTAGTAAATGCTAGTGGAGTTCCTGCATTTAGATATGAACCATTTTTTAAAAGATTAGCATCTTGGGGATTTATTGTTGTTGGAAATGAAGATGGACAAACTGGTAC
Source organism: uncultured Bacilli bacterium (assembly GCA_947626655.1). Taxonomy (GTDB): domain Bacteria; phylum Bacillota_I; class Bacilli_A; order RF39; family UBA660; genus SIG200. The sequence continues at coordinate 2,620 of CANQTA010000024.1, read as the reverse complement.
AGGAAAAACGACTTCAATTACTTTAGATTATATGCTAAATATTTCTAATGATAGTAAACTTTATAATAAGATAGATAAGAATAATATAGGAATAATTGGATATTCTCAAGGTGGTGCAGGAGCAATAAGAGCTGTAACGGAGTTTGAAAATGGAAAAAATTATAAGACTATATTTACAGGTAGTGCAGCATATCCATTTTTAGCTAGTAAAATGGGATGGAATTATGATACATCAAAAATTAAAATTTCTTATTTTATGACAGCAGGTACAGGAAAATCTGATGATTCAGGAAAAGACTCTAGTAAAGAGTTTGGTGGAGTCGCTCCTTTATCTTCATTGATAGAAAATTATGATAAAATAACAAATGATGTATTTAGAATTCGTGCAAGATCAGTTGGAACTGAACATGAGGATATGCTTGTTCAAACAGATTCTTATATGACAGCATGGATGTTATACCAATTACAAGATGATAAGGAAGCAAGTAAAATATTTGTAGGCGACGATGCTGAAATATTACATAATAAGAAATGGCAAGATATAGAAAAAAATAAGTAATACAAATTACAATTTGTATGAGCAAACTCTATATGAGATTTGCTTTTTTGATATAATATTTAGTGAAACAAATAGTAATTTGTATAACTAAACCATTGGTTTAGAAAAGGAAACTAATAGAATATAAATAGTTTACCTATTCTGTGATAATATGAAGTTGGAGGAGGAAATTTTATGAACGAACAAGAAAACAAAACATTTACTGATGTTATAGTAAGCTTGCGAAAAGAAAAAGGAATGACGCAACAAGAATTAGCAGATAAACTTCATATTACGGATAAAGCAGTAAGCAAATGGGAAAGGAATTTATCGTATCCTGATATAACATCTATTTCAAAATTAGCAAATATTCTAGGAGTTGATAGTTCTTATTTAATTGATTTATGCAAGGCAGAAGATAATCCTTATATAGAAAAAGATAAACTTGAAAACTTACGAAAAATAATTCATATCACATTAAAAGGAATTGGTCTTGCTATGGGAATATCAGTAGCAGTTTTAAATTTAATGAATGAATTAGGGATTAGAGATTCAATTATAATGTTGTCTTGGGGCTTAGCAACTTTAAGTTTATCATCTTTTATGGATTATCAAGAAAAAGAAAATGAAAAAAAGTTAATAAAGAAGAAATAAACAACAAATTACAATTTATATGAATAAGATTATCAAGTAAAATTGATATAAAAATCTAAGTGCAACTAAAAGTTGATAGTTTAAAATGACTTCCACATATATAATTTATTGTGAAAAGGAGGTACTCTAAATGAAATTTGGAGATAATTTGAAAAAAATAAGAATTTTGAAAAAACTATCACAGGAAGATTTAGCCGAAAAAGTAAATGTATCCAGACAATCTGTAAGCAAATGGGAAACTGGAGATGCTTATCCAACAATGAATAATTTATTAGAATTATGTAAAATTTTTCATTGTAAAATCAATGATTTAGTAAACGATAGTATCATTGATATTGATTCACTTGGAGATGAAGTGAAAACTAAAGTGGTAAGTTTAAAAAAAGAAGAACAACATAAAATGAAAGTTTTAAGTAAAATCATTACTATAATATCTAAAATAGGAAGAATTTTTTGTTATATAGCCATTCCATTTATTTGTTTAATTTTAATTATTACACCTTATTTAATTAATAGAGTTGTAATAAAAGATAATAATTTAACTTTAAATCTATTAGATAGTAATGTTAATGTATTAGAGAAAAGTGATAAAGTAGTTTTAAAATATAATGGAATTACTTTAGCAGATGCTGATAAAGAATTTCTAAATACCAAAGTAGTGTCTATATTTGAAAACAATAGTAAAGCAAAAATAATTGGTTATATTGAAACAGGTTTTGGTGTTCTTTTAGTAACAATTATTTTGACATCTATTATATTTAAGCATTTAGAAATTTTATTTGATAATATCAATAAAGGAGAAACACCATTTACTTTAGAAAATGTTAGTTTAATAAAGAAGATTGCTTGGAAAATGATTATCATAATCATCATGACTAATATTGGTGGTGGCGTATTTGAGTTATTATTAAGTTCTGATTTAAATATAGAATTTGAAACTTATGATTTGGTAGAAATATTATTCTTATTTAGTTTATCATATATATTTGAATATGGAAGATTGTTAGGATTAGAAACTAAAGGTCAAATGTATGGTGATGGTGATGAATAAAACAGAATTTTTAAATGAACTTTCTAAACAAACTAATTTAACAGAAAAGGAAGCATTATTAGTTAATGATATATTAGAGAAAAACTTTTTTATAAGCAAAAAGAACAAAGATAAAATAATAAGTGAATTAGTAATTAAATTAGATATAAGTCTTAATAAAGCAACAGAAATATATAATATTTCCAAAAAGATTGTTAGTAATGAAATAATGAATAAATTAAAACACCCTTTTAAAGATCAAGATTCATAATATAAATTACAATTTGTGTGAGTAAGATTATCAAAAATTGATAGTCTTTTTTATATGTCTATGTTAGACCATATTGATTATTATTCCAATAATCCATAAATAAATAAGAAGTATTAGGATAATCTCT